>JACDAE010000458.1 GCA_013695595.1 Ktedonobacteraceae bacterium
ATGAAGGGCTTTTTATCGAGGCCCAGAGCTTCTATGCCTATAGAGCTGATCTGCTTGCCATCAATATAACTGCTATCCTCCGTCACCGACCAGATTTTAAGCATGCCATATTGACTATCTTTTGAACCCCACCATTGTGGCGTCAGCAGACCGCGTTTCCCACCAAAGTCTGCTGGACTGGTCCAATTTCCAATCTCGATGCCGTTAATCCATAAGGTAATGTCAGACGGCCAGTTAAGGTGATGCAGCGGTGCCTCCGAACAGATCTCGGCACTCAGGTCGATCTGTATCGCTCTGGCTCCAATGGGAAGATGATTGGGGAAGCGGTAGGCAACATGCCCATAGCCAAACCAGAGGAGTTGAGCATTCACATGATCAGGTTCATAGAAACTGGCAGGGTTATCCAACAAGCCAATTAAACCCGTTGAACTGGCTAAACCACAGGTAGGATGCACGTCAAAATCATGATATTGTCCCACTGGCATGGTAACACTGAACGAATCATGCGAGTTCGTCTCAACATGTTCGATACGAATATGTATATCATCATACGTTCGTGCGCACAACTTCTGTAATCCATGTGTCGCCGGAATCACCTTCGTTCGAATCAGATCCGCCTTTTCGAGGATCTGGATATGAGTCGTTGCGGAAGAAGGCGCAATCTGCAACGCCTCCGCAATCTCATTTACATTCACCGTGCGATCGCCTAAATAAGTAAGTATTGCCAGGCGTGTATCAGAACTGAGGGCCTTTAACAACCTGAGCGATGTCTCGCTATCATTCGTAAGATCTAAAAACAACACTTTTCCTTGCATCTTATCACCGCTGCTTATTTCATGGGCGGCTCTACTAACAAATACACGCCATATATCTCGTATTTGCCTTTAATTCGCCATGTAGCTAATCGTTACGGAACAGTATAAAGTATAGCACCCAGGTTCGTCAATGGTACGTATATCCCCCTGGCCTCATACTGTCCCGTCTTTTCTCTTCTTTAAGAAATCCTTTTCTCTTCTCTATCATATTCTACCATACCTCAACATTATATGCGCTAGCTTTCCGGTGGATAGTGAAATAAGGCCGCCTATTTCTCAGCCGGTTCACTCTCTTCAACCAAAAGAAACGGCATGCAAATCGCTCCTGCCACCGCTCTTAAAAAAGCGTATCCCTTTCCATAATTTCTAGCAATCTTAGCCTTGACAACGAAGATTTTCTAGTTTAAACTATAGTTATTCGATTAGGAAAAATACGAATTGAATTTGTTTTCGCTGATAGATTGCCAGTAATAGACAATCAAAGCGTATAGATCTGTCGAATGCTGGTTTTGGTTTTTGAATATCCGAAGTAAAGAGGGCTTGTATTCTCTCTACCACGACTCTCATGGAGAGATTTGTTGTGGCGGAAGCATACCATGGTGTAAACAAAGAATACTATCCATGGGTTATCCATTCCAGTTTTGATAGAGAGAGTGCGAAAGAGCATCCATCCCATGGAACAACTACATTGTTGTAGTTGAAGGAAGCAGGTCATCTAGATGTCCACATCTCGATGATACATGGTACTATGTTTTTGTACTTATTTTCCCTTGATCATGTCTAAAGGAGGGCATCTTGCTATGAAGCGTAACAGATTTATCTATTTGAATTTTACATTCATGCTCAGTGTTTTATTAGGGAGCGTTTTGCTTGCTGGTTGTGGTGGGAGTACCACCAGTACGGGCAGCACGGGTGCGAGCGTTACAACCTGCGGCAATCCCCCAAAACTGAGCAAGAGTACTGGCCTCAAAATTGGGTTTTCGCAAAACATCAGTAACAGCCCCTGGCGTCTCGCTGAGAACAAGAGTATGGAGGATGGAGCCAAGGCGGCTGGCGATAGCTTCGTGATGACAGATGCAGGGGGCCAGGATGCCAAACAGGTTTCAGATATCCAGTCGTTGATCTCACAGAATGTAAACGCTCTGATCGTTGCACCCCTTACTCAGACCGGTGAGGTCTCCGCCATCCTGGCCGCGAAAAAAGCCTGTATTCCGGTCTTCCTGGTCGACCGCGATGCCGATCATACATTGGCAAAACCCGGTCAAGATTATGTCACATTTGTTGGCTCCGATTTTGTGAAGCAGGCTCAGCTTGTTGCAGACTCGATAATAAAGGCCACAAATGGTCAGGCGAAGATTATCGAGTTGGAAGGGACTTCTGGTGCGACCCCTGCCATTCTGCGCAAACAGGGTTTCGACAACGAAATCAAGAGCCACCCCGGCATGCAGATCGTTGCTTCTCAAGACGCAAATTTTGATCGTGATACCGCTCGTCAGAAGATGCAGACCCTTCTCCAGGCTCATCCCGATGTGAATGTCGTCTATGCCGCAAATGATGAAGAGGCTCAAGGGGCAATCGCTGCCTTAAAAGCGGCTGGCAAGGTGCCTGGCAAAGACGTATTAATAGGTTCTATCGATGGCGAGACCGCCGGGTTACAATCAATTATTGCGGGCCAGCAACTTGTCTCAGTCACTTCTAATCCTCGTCTGGGTTCGCTCGCCTATCAGGCAATCGCAGACTATGCCAGTGGCAAGACAGTACCGGCATGGGTTATCATGCAGGATAAAGTCTACACAAAGGACAACGCCCAGGCAAATCTAGTCAACGGCTTCTAAAAAGGCCTCCCTCGTAACGCGAAGATTACTTTCATGTGGTCAGAAGTGCTTTCTCGCACTTCTGACTTCAGTTATGTCAAAAGGGGTTCTGGATGTCTCAAACCACATCATTGCTCCAGATAGAGCACGTTAAAAAAAGCTTTCCAGGTGTACAGGCGCTGGTCGACGCAAACCTTACCATTCAACGGAGCCAGATCCATGCTCTGGTCGGACAAAACGGTGCGGGTAAGTCCACGTTGATCAAGATTCTCACTGGAGCTTATCACCGAGATAGTGGCGATATTCTCTTTGATGGGAACTCTATTGACTTTAAATCTCCTCAGCAGGCACAGAATAACGGTATCAGTACTATCTATCAGGAGATTAACTTAATTCCTTTTCGGTCAGTTGCCGAAAATATTTTTCTGGGACGTGAGCCACGTCGCTTTGGCTTTATTGATTGGCCCAAAATTCATGCTGAGAGTCGTAAACTGCTCGAACGCATCTCGATTTCAATTGACGTACGCAAACCATTGAGGACCTATAATATCGCTATTCAACAGATGGTGGCGATCGCTCGCGCTGTCTCTTTCGAAAGTAAGCTGGTGGTGATGGACGAGCCAACCTCCTCGCTTAATGAGCAGGAAGTACTGGTACTCTTCTCGATTATCCGTCAGTTGAAATCTGATGGCGTCTCAGTCATGTTCGTCGGGCATCGCCTGGATGAATTGTTTGAGATCTGTGATCGTGTAACGATTATGCGCGACGGACGCACCGTTGATGCTCGTGATATGGATAAAATCACGCGTGTGGAGCTGGTCGCCACGATGCTAGGGAAAGAGAGCAGCGATGTACAGCGTAGTGGCCAGACAAGCTTTGACGCAACGAAACATCATACAGAGAATAAAATCCTGGTGGAGGCTCACGATTTACGTTACGGTCATAAATTACGAGATGCCAGCCTGACGTTGCGATCCGGCGAGATCGTTGGATTGGCTGGTCTGCTTGGTTCGGGCCGCAGTGAACTGGCACGCGCTATCTTCGGAGCCGACAAGCTTGAGGGTGGACAGGTAGATGTTGCCGGAAAACCCGCACATTTCAGCTCCCCACGAGATGCCATCCATGCACGGATTGGCTTCTGCTCAGAAGATCGCAAAGGCGAAGGCATTATTCCCTATCTCTCAGTGCGCGACAATCTCACCCTGGCCGCTCTGCCACTCTTCGCACGCTATGGCATTGTCTCACGCACAAAACAGCGTCAGGTCGTCGATCAGTTTATTCGCCGCCTGAGTATCAAAACGTCGGGGCCGGAGCAAAAAATTCGTGAACTCTCCGGAGGGAATCAGCAAAAAGTCTTGCTCGCACGCTGGCTCTGCTTAAATCCACAAGTCTTGATTTTAGATGAACCCACGCGTGGTATCGACGTAGGTGCTCGTGCCGAAATTCAAGGTATTATTGAAGAACTGGCAGGAAATGGCCTCGGCGTGATGATGATTTCATCCGATCTGGAGGAATTAACCGAGGGAAGCGATCGCATTGTAGTATTGCGCGATGGTAGAACAGTAGCCGAATTCCCGCGCGAACAGATAAGTCAGAGCGCGATAATGGTCGCAATGGCGCAAGATACCGACGAAGAGATCCAGGGTGAATTTGTAGGAGATACAAACTTGATACAACCAATAAAAGTAGATAGCGCAGACGAGGTGCCTGATGAAAAAGCTTAAAGATGAGGTTATACCTTCTCCTTCTCTTCCTACCACAGTTACTACCCGACCAGCACCCTTTTCGTTCGGTCGCTTGCGCGAGTATGGACAGACGTACGGAACGTTCGGTGCCCTGATCCTGCTCATCATCTTTAATATTATTGTGACGCCCCACTTTCTCTCAACGCAAACACTCAGTATCAATCTGTACCAGGTCGCCGAAACGGTGATTCTGGCAATGGGCATGACCCTGGTAATTGCAACCGGCGGCATTGACCTCTCTATAGGCTCGGTCATGTCAATTGCTGGCTCCATGGCTGCTCTTATTTTCGTTGGCAGAATTTTCTCTTTGAGTGGACCGATCTCCTATGTCATAGCCATTCTCGTCGCGCTCCTCGTGGCCGGCCTCTGTGGCCTCTTCAATGGAATACTGGTGACCGCCTTTCGTATCCAGCCAATTGTCGCAACACTGATTCTCTATATCGCAGGGCGTGGCATTGCTGAAGTGCTGGTCAATGGCGTCGTCGACTTTTCCAATCCAACCTTTCAGTTCATCGGAACCGGCACGATTCTGGGGATTCCCTTCCAGGTGTTTGTGATGTTGCTCATCGTCATTTTTTTCAACTGGCTCGTGCGCGGAACCGTTTTTGGCAGTCAGGTCGTGGCAACTGGTGGGAACGAAGCAGCGGCTCGCCTGGCCGGTATTCCAGTCGCACGCGTAAAATTAGCCGTGTATATTACAATGGGCTTTTTGGCGGGCATAGCAGGCGTGTTTTACATCTCAAACAATTCTTCTGCTGATCCTGGTGGAATTGGCCTGGGGATGGAACTAAATGCTATCGCGGCTGTCGCGGTTGGTGGCTCTTCCCTTCTGGGTGGACAGGCCAATATTCCTGGTACATTCATTGGTGCAGTATTTATCCAATTACTAACATCTACATTAACCGCCAATAATGTATCAGCCGATCTTTCCAGGGTCGTGGAGGCTCTTCTCATTATCCTGGCCGTCTACTTACAGAAACAGCGTAAAGCCGCATAGTATCCACTGGAGAGAATTTGAGTATGGCACAAGTTTCTACACCCAAAGCTCAGTCCGCAAGACTTTCGCAGGACTACCGATCTACGGCTGCCACTATTATCAGGCGGCAGGGAGCATTAATTGCGTTAATCCTTGTCCTGGTCATTAGCTCGATCAGCTTCAACGGTTTCCTGACCCCATATAATGTTCTTGACAACGTCATCGTCTCTAATGTTCCAATTGGTTTGATCGCGCTTGGTATGACGTTTGTCATCATTACCGGAGGCATTGATCTTTCGGTTGGATCGACGATTGCGCTCTCGTCAGTCATGGTGGCTCTGGCCAGTCCTCATGGCATGTGGTTTGCAATTGCTGCCGCCATTCTTACAGGCCTGGCGGTGGGACTCTTTAATGGCTTCGTTATTACCCAGATGCATGTCCCTCCATTTGTTTGTACACTGGCAACACTGCTGGGTGTTCGTGGGCTGGCTTTGTACTTCTCAAACGAACATAACGTCACCGTCACGAGTAGCGACCTGCTGAATTTTGGGAACGGTAGCCTCTTCGGTATTCCTACTCCTGTGATCGTGCTGGTCGCGGCCTTTGCTATCGGCATTATTGTTCTCCACTATTCGCGCTTTGCTCGCCACCTGCTGGCTATTGGTGGGAATGAGGAAGCGGCACGTTTACTCGGCATTCGCGTCAATGCGACATTGCTCGGTGCATATATGCTCAGCGGAGCACTGGCTGGACTCGCAGGCATGTTTATCGCAATCCAGACATTTACCGGCTCAGGCAATCTGGCAAATGGGTATGAACTCTCAGCAATCGCGGCTACCGTTGTCGGTGGCACATTGATCTCAGGTGGTGAAGGTTCAGTCTTTGGAACCTTTGTTGGCGTGCTGCTACTAGGCTTCATCCTGAATATTTTGAACTTCCTGAGTGGCGCTGGCATAACACTTAGTCCATTCTGGCAGGATGTTGTACGCGGCGCGTTCCTGCTAGTCGTGATACTTTTGCAAAGTAGATTGACTAGCAAGAAAGCTGAAAGAATCTAAGCTCATGAAGAAGCATCATCAGTGGTTCAGGGAAAATGTGCGCTCTTCACCCCAGGTTCCTTCCCAATGATGTTCCTGTTCGCCGACCGTCTCTGACTCAACCATCTCCGCCAACGGGTCTTCTTGTGGACGTGGGCGCATGCGGAAGGTTGCTTCATAGCGCTGTGCACTTTTTACCTGACAAGTCAGGCTCAGCAGATACTTCCCCCAGGGAATAGGGGCAATGGTATACGTTGCCCCTGGGCGGTGCAGGGCCTGGGGAAGGGTCGGAGCCACAGTAATGTTGTTGGGATCAGGAGCATACAGCCCAAGTAGATGGCGAATGAGCAGGTGAATGCTGAGCGCACCCCAGCCATATCCTTCAATGCCTGCATTCACATACTCAATGGCTCCCCATTTGCCGACACTCTTCGTCTGTCGATATTCGCGCGTTACGCCGGGCAAGCCACCGTCTTCATCCAGTTCGCGGCTATCGGTGCTGCGATACGAGGCATCAATATAACGATAAGCCAGTTCGGCG
>JACDAE010000778.1 GCA_013695595.1 Ktedonobacteraceae bacterium
GCATCAATAATCCTAAAGGCCTGCAGATGTGGATCCTTGGCTGGCAGGCAGACTATCCCGATCCTCAGGACTGGCTCAGCACGTTCTTCTCTAAAGGAGCCGCTGATAACCTGATCAATTATGGCCAGAATAACAATTCCTATGCTGCACAGCAAGTAGCAGTGCAGAAACAGTTAGACCAGGCCGATGTGGATCAGGATCCTGCAAATCGCTTGAAGAGTTATGCAGATGCCGAGCAGAAGATCGTCAATGATGTGGGCTGGATCCCTCTTTACCAATCAGCTCTCAACTACCTGCAAAACCCTAAAATTGCGAACTACGCCAAGTCCTATGCCGATCCACAAAACACGATCGAGCCGATGGATTGGGCTAACATTTTCGTCACTGCCTAAGTTGGCCTGTACATAAGACTTTGTTAACAAAGCCTTAAAATACAGTAGTGTGCAGGGACAGTGATCATTTGATTGCTGTCCCTCGGTATATGTACAACTTTCTACATAGTTATCTTGACATTAGTCATAAATGTTCCATACAATAGTATGGACTGACCTATATGGCATAGCTCAGATCATGGAAATAATTTGTGGAAGAGTGCCAGTTCATAAATTATTACCTCACCTGTACCATTTATTATCGATTACAGAATTGCAACCCTAAACAGGAGGGTGAAAGATTACACATGCTTAAATTTTTACTCAAGCGGTTAATCGGCCTTGTGTTCATTATTCTTGGGGTCACCTTCATTACCTTCATTCTCGGCTACATTGTGCCGGAAGACCCCATTCGTGAACAGATGGGACAACACTTCAATTATCAAATCTGGATGCAATTAAGACACATCTATGGACTGGACCTGCCCTGGTATCAGCAATATGCACGCTTTTTAGGGCACCTGCTCCAATTCAACCTTGGCCTTTCGTTCCAATTTCAAAATCGCCTCGTCTGGAATATTTTGAAAGATGGTGTCCCTGTTTCAGTCGAACTTGCTTTCTGGGGCTTGATTATCCAACTGGTGGTGGGAATTCCACTTGGCATCCTTTCGGCCCTCAGGGCAAATACCTGGGTTGACACAACCAACATGACTACCATGCTCGTTATTTATGCCCTTCCTCCTTTTGTGTTGGCCGTTTTTGCTCAACTGCTTATCGGTTGGCTTAATACAATCACAGGCGGTAGTTGGCCCGTGTCACAATGGGGAAATCCGTGGCAATATGATTGGACCGATCTACAGTATAAGATTGTCCCTATTCTCGTCTACGGAGCAGCCGGCTGTGCCTATTTCGCACGACTGGCACGCACAAGCACATTAGAAGTTCTACGCCAGGACTATGTGCGGACTGCACGTGCGAAAGGATTACAAGAACGCGTCGTCGTCTATCGACATGCACTCCGTAATGCTCTCATACCTATCATTACTGTTCTTGGTCTCTCCATTGGCTTCCTCGTAGCAGGCTCTTTCTTCATCGAATCGATCTTCAATATCCCCGGTATTGGACGCATTACTATCCTCTCCGTTACCAACCGCGACTATCCTGTGATGCAAGCAACAGTCGTTTTACTTGCATTCGGTGTTGTTATCGGTAATCTTATATCGGACATCCTTTATACGGTAGTTGACCCCAGGATCAAAAGCGAATAGGAGATCGAAGCTAGATGGATACAAAGGATACCAATTCAGAATTTATATCACCAGAAACCATACCTCCTAGCAATACAATAGTACCACCTGAATTTCAGATACAACCTGCTGATGCACTGATCACAACACTACCAGACGCACAACCTGACAAGAAGGCAAAAAAACCATTAACGCCTCTACAAGAATCGTTTCAACGCTTACGGCGAGATGTGCGTGCAATGACCAGTATTTCGGTGATTATTCTCTTCATCTTGATCGCCATCGTCGGACCTCCTATCTATCAACGTATCGGAAGTGTTTACCAGAGTCCGATTAATGGCCCCGTTTCCGCAAGTGTCTATCATGGGTACTCTCACCAGGAGCTTTCCCGCACTGATGAGGGACCATCCGCTCAATTCTGGCTCGGTACAGACTCACTGGGGCGCGATATGCTCGCACGCTTAATGCAAGGTATGCTGATTTCAATCTTAGTTGCCATTGCAGTCGAGATCATAGATATCATCCTTGGCGTCACAATAGGTGTTCTCGCAGGCTTCTATGGAGGATGGCTCGACCAGTTCCTTGCACGCTTTACCGACCTCATGTTCGCCTTCCCTGGCTTGCTCTTTCTTATATTACTTTCAAGCACCTTAGGTCCGTGGGCCGATGATAACCTGTCGAAAATTCCTGTACTGGGCGGGAATGGTAACGCTCGCCTGCTACTCATCTCTCTGGGTCTGGCCTTTACTGTCTGGCCTTTAATGGCACGCTATGTAAGAGGACTGACGCTCCAACTCAAGGAACAACAATTCATTGAAGCAGCCCGAACCAACGGTACAAGCAATGTTGGGATTATCTTACGCCATATTATTCCCAATCTCTTTAGCATTGTGATCATTGCTTCAACGTTGAATATCGTCAACACCATCGTTGGCGAGGCAGGATTGAGCGTTCTCAATCTCGGTGTCAAGGATCCAGGTTCCAGTATCGGATTGATGATTGCCGCTGGAACGGAAACGATAGATAGCCATCCCTGGGAGATCCTGGTACCAACGTTAGCCCTCGCCATTATCGTGGTGGCTTTCTCATTCCTTGGCGACGGCCTCCGCGACGCCTTCGACCCTCGCTCAAAAGACTAGTCATGGAGAACTTATAGATATGGCAACCAATTTACTTGAGGTCAATAACCTCAAAACCTATTTCTTTACACGTGGCGGCGTGGTCAAGGCCGTTGATGATGTCTCATTCACTATAAAACATGGCGAGACTCTCGGCGTCGTTGGCGAAAGCGGCTGCGGCAAAAGCGTCACCGCCCTCTCGATCATGCGCCTCGTCGCTAATCCTCCCGGCAAGATCGTTGGCGGCGAAATCAATTTTAACGGCGAGGATATCATGGAAAAAAGCCAGGATGAACTGACCAACCTGCGCGGTAGCAAGATCTCTATGATCTTCCAGGACCCCATGACCTCTCTAAATCCCGTCTTCACCGTCGGCTTCCAGATCGCCGAAACCGTGAAACGACACCGTAAAGATGTCAATAACGATCAAGCATGGCGTCGTGCCGTTGAAATGTTGGATCTGGTTCGCATCTCGGACGCCAAAAGACGTGCGAAAAACTATCCCCACGAATTTAGTGGAGGCATGCGTCAGCGCGTGATGATCGCCATCGCTCTGGCCTGCAATCCGCAATTATTGATCGCCGACGAGCCAACAACCGCCCTTGATGTAACCATCCAGGCTCAGGTTCTGGACCTGATGAAGGGCCTCTCACAAGAATTTGGTACCGCCGTTATGCTGATTACACACGATCTTGGCGTCGTCGCTGGCACCTGCCAACACGTGAATGTTATGTATGCAGGCCACGTTGTGGAGTCAGCACCTGTTAAACAGATCTTTGATACACCTGCCCATCCTTACACTGTTGGCCTGCTTCAGTCCATTCCACGCCTGAATGAAGATCGTGGAGCTCGCCTCACACCAATCGCCGGGCAGCCACCCGATCTGTCAAATCCACCCGTTGGATGCCCATACGCTCCACGCTGCCCCAAGGTCCAGAGCCGGTGCCGCCAGGAACGCCCAGAACTGATGTCCGTCGATCGCGGCGAACAGGTCGCTGCTTGCTTCTATCCAAACTAATGAGGAGAGTGACATATGGTACAAGAAGTTGAAACGCCCAGACAGGCGAACACGACGCTGATTGATGTCAAGGGCCTGAAAGTTCACTTTCCCATTAAAGGTGGCATCCTTGGTCGCACCGTTGCCCAGGTCAAAGCGGTCGACGGGGTAGACCTCTTCGTGCGCCACGGCGAGACGCTGGGACTGGTGGGCGAAAGCGGCTGCGGCAAATCCACAACTGGACGCGCAATCCTCCAATTGATCAAGCCAACCGCCGGCAGCGTAAAACTGGATGGTGTCGAACTGACAACGCTCCCAGCTAATGAACTGCGCAAAAAGCGCGCCGAGATGCAGATGGTCTTTCAAGATCCATACGGCTCTCTCGACCCACGCTATACCGTTGGGCAGATCATCTCTGAACCTCTGGAGAACTTCAAACGCGGTAACTCCAAAGAAGTTCGCGACGAAGTGGCAGATCTGCTGGAGACGGTAGGCCTCAATCCTTATTATGTGAATCGTTTCGCACATGAGTTCAGTGGTGGTCAGCGTCAGCGCATCGGGATCGCCCGTGCACTTGCTCTCCATCCATCCCTTATCGTTGCCGATGAACCGGTATCGGCGCTCGATGTGTCTATTCAGGCTCAGGTGCTCAACCTGCTGCAAGATCTACAGGGCAAGTTCGGCCTGACGTATCTCTTCGTCGCCCACAACCTCTCAGTTGTGAAGCACATCAGCGAGCGCGTCGCCGTCATGTATCTTGGTCGAGTCGTTGAACTGGCAAAGAGTGAAGAGATGTACAAGCTGCCCCTTCACCCTTATACCCAGGCGCTGCTCTCCGCCATCCCCGTGCCCGATCCCAACATTGAGGCCAAACGCAAACGCATCATTCTCGAAGGCGATGTTCCCAGCCCGGTAAATCCTCCTAGCGGCTGTAATTTCCACCCCCGCTGCTGGAAAGCCCAGACCATCTGCCGCGAGGTCATTCCACCATTGGAAGAGAAACAATCCAATCACTATGCCGCCTGCCACTTCCCAGGCTAGCATGGATCACGGTTACGGTGCCCAGCGTAGCGACGCAATAAATTGGGTCGCTACGCTGCTTCAGGGACGCCCTTTGTAACTCTATAACGAGGAATATTCCCGATAAAGTTTATCCAACGCCCAACGAGCTGGATTATTCACAATATAAAGACGGGTGGCTGCGAGATCTTTTTCAGTAGAAAGAACACTTTCATAAAATCTTTTCTGCCAGGCAAAATTTGGTGCCCCGGTCCTATGAAGATGATAGGACGCCTCTGCCTTAAATGATCGAATCACTTCGCCCAGGACCGGCATCCGTTTATAGGGGCGGGTCGCACCTTGCACTGAAAGCTTGAAACGTTGGGGCACGCGTTCCGTCTTCGCATGTTTATAGAGGATAGGCTGCTCATTATGCAAAATAATGATGCCGTGCAGGTGATTAGGCATGATGATATATTGGTCTAGTTCGATGCCTGGGAAACGTTGTGGTAGTTTCTTCCATATCTGCTCAATGAGAGTACCGTTAGCATTGAGGATCATTTTGTCTTCGTGGATGTTGCCAAACATGATTTTGTGTTTTTCGACACAGATAGTAATAAAATAGAACCCAGGTTGTCGGTAGTCAAAATCCTGTAGGCGAATTGTGCGTGGCATTGGTTGATATTTTGGCATTTCCCCACCTCATCTACATTTTCCTGAATGCAACGTTTTTATTGCATTCTTCTTTTAAAACTTTATATTAGCGTATTTACCATATTTATCCTATTTTGTCAATGGAGTGCGATATTTTTCAATGAATTGATGGACGCAATAAATTGGGTCGCTACACCGCTTGATAGATATTTTCAATTTTACAACACGCTAAATTTTTAGCATATACTATTTTAATTTTATATGTTATAATTTCTGTGTAGTTGTTAGTGCAAAGAGGAAAAACAATGAGCGACGCTCCGACCCCTAACGACCTTGAGGCCATCTCTATCTTGCCCGATACGGTCCCCATCAGCATGCCAGAGCTACCACCGAAACGTGTCCTGACGACCATGCAGGAATTTAAGGCCGTCAGCGATGAAACGCGCTCGCGCATCCTGGGTCTCATTCAACAACAACCTGCCAGCGCTAAACAGGTTGCGGATCGCCTCGGCTCCACGTCGGGCGCGATTGGACACCATCTACACTTACTAGAGGCGGCTGGCCTTGTACAGGTTGTCGCACGCCGCTTCATTCGCGGCACGGTCGCCAACTACTATACACGCACGGCTCGCATTTTCGTCTTCGATTTTCCACGTGAGATCAAAGGAGACGATGCCATAGATTCTATTAGTCTGCGGAAAGTGAACCACCTCCATGATGAACTGCTTCATGCACGAGCAAGCGGCAAGGAGGATCCATACATGCAGAGTGCATTCCTTCATCTGCGCCTCACGCCTGAACGAGCCAGCATCTATTTCCAACGCTTAAGATCACTTGTAGATGAGATGATTCTTACAGATCCCGACGCTGCCGGACAGGTCTATAGCATCTTTACTACGATGTTTACATCCCCCGACTACCTGCAAATCACACAACCTGTGACCGATACCGAAATACACACAGATGATGGAGGTGATCCATGCAACCAGTAGACGTAATGCAAAGTCAAACACACCCCCCCGTACGCTCGCTCTGGCGCAACCGGGACTACATGCTCTTGTGGAGCGGTCAGCTTGTCTCCTCGGTTGGCAGCCAGGTTTCGCAGCTCGCCTTTCCCTTGCTCATTCTGGCACTCACACACTCACCAGCTCAGGCAGGTCTCGCGGGTGCGTTACGCGCTCTGCCCTACCTCATCTTTAGCCTACCCGCTGGTGCGTTGATCGACCGCTGGGACCGAAAACGGGTGATGATTCTGAGCGATATCGTGCGTGGCCTGGCCCTGGGTAGTATTCCACTGGCATTCGCGCTGGGGAATTTGACGATCCTCCAACTCTATATCGTCTCAACCATCGAAGGCACATTCTTTGTCTTCTTTAATATCGCAGAGGCCGCCTGCCTGCCACGAGTCGTTCCCAAAATTCAGTTGCCAGCCGCCACCGCGCAAAATCAGGCAACCGATGGTATCACGGCACTCGCAGGTCCATCGCTCGGCGGCGTACTCTACGCCTTTGGGAATGCCATCCCATTCCTGACCGACGCAATCTCTTATACGGCCTCGGTCATCTCGCTTTTCTTCATCAAGACGCAATTCCAGGAAAAGCGGATCGTCGTACGACGCCACCTGTGGGTCGAGATCTGGGAGGGATTGCGCTGGCTCTGGCAACAGCCGCTGATCCGCTTCATGGCTATCCTCACCGGGGCCAGCAACCTGGTCTACTCAGGCTATACGCTCATCATCATTGTGCTCGCTCAGAATATGCACGCCACACCGTATCTTATCGGTATCATTCTGGCGATCAGCGGCCTGGGCGCTATTCTGGGAGCTATCGTGGCACCTTATTTTCAGCGCAATTTCACCTTTGGACAGGTCATCATCGCCTCAGCATGGTTTGGGGCGTTGGCTATAGCTCTGTTACTCATCGCACCAAACCTGATTATGCTAACCATAGTATCCTTCTTTAGCTTTATCTCAAGTCCCATCTATAATGTTGTACAGTTCAGCTATCGTAGCGCCCTCATTCCTGATACATTGCAAGGACGCGTCAACAGCGTCTTTCGCCTGATCGCATTCGGCGGCCAGCCAATAGGATTGGCATTAATCGGCTGGCTGCTTCAGGCTACTGGCACGTTCACGGCCATCATCTCTTGCTTCGTCTTCCTTGCTGTGTTCGCCATATTGGCAACCATCAATACCCATGTTCGGCACGCGCAACCGTTAGAAAATCTGGCGTAGGGGCGTCACCTTGCGTGCGCCCA
>JACDAE010000009.1 GCA_013695595.1 Ktedonobacteraceae bacterium
CAGGTTGGGAATGACGCCCTCGAAGTTGACATTATAGGTGCGTGTATGACCATGTTGTGGGGTATAACGGATCGCCATTTTTTCGGGTGTGCCATAGAGAAGCTTCTGCTGTAAATCCTTGCTCAAGTCTTTCCACGGAGTATGCAGGTCGAATGCATAACGTCCTGCCAGGGCCTCCAGGATCGCACTATGCCATTGGCTATTATTGACGATCTTGCTCCATGGGGCAATCGCGCCATCCAACACGCTCATTTCTGGATGCGTTACGATCAGCTCTGGATCGATTTCTTGCTGCGTGCCCAGACCTGTACAGGTGGGGCAGGCTCCATGTGGACTATTGAAACTAAAGGTGCGCGGCGCAATCTCTGGCAGGCTGATGCCACAATAGACGCAGGCAGCTTTCTCCGAAAAGAGAATCTCTTCGCCATCTACGACCGAGACAAGCACAACGCCACTCCCTAGCTTCAGAGTTGTTTCCAATGAGTCCGCCAGACGCTGCCTGAAAGCAGGATCAATGTCTTCGTGTAAGATCTCTGCCAGCGAAGCTTCGGTGATACCATCGTCGTCCTGATATGCTTCTTGTGGTGCATTGACATCATAGAGGGCAGGTCGTTCAGCCACCCGTTTCTGAGCTGGCTTCTGTTCATCGGAACTCTGCTTCTTCCCTTTGCGGATAACCAGGCGGTCAACGGCGACTTCGATGGTGTGTTTCTTTTGTTTATCCAGATCGATCTCGTCGCTTAGATCAAGGATCTGCCCATCGACGCGTACACGCACATACCCTGCGCGGCGCATCTCCTCAAAGATGTTCTTGTATTCGCCTTTGCGTCCCTGAACCAATGGTGCGAGCAGAAGGATGCGTGACCCTTCGGGCAGACTTAACACGGCATCGACGATCTGCTGCTGGGTCTGTTGGCTGACTTCACGCCCACATCTGGGGCAGTGCTGATGCCCAATACGGGCATAGAGCAGACGCAGATAATCATAGATCTCAGTAACGGTGCCTACTGTTGAACGGGGATTATGGGTTGCGCCTTTCTGGTCGATAGATATAGCTGGAGAGAGACCTTCGATGTGCTCAACATCGGGTTTCTCCATCTTGTCCAGGAATTGGCGGGCATAGGCCGAGAGCGATTCGACATAACGACGTTGCCCCTCGGCGAAGATTGTGTCGAAGGCCAGACTACTTTTGCCAGAGCCAGAAAGGCCTGTGATGACCACCAGCTTATCGCGTGGGATAGTCACATCAATGTTTTTTAAGTTGTGCTCACGAGCACCGCGAATAACAATTTTATCTAAAGGCATAAAATTTCCAACCATCCGTTACTGAGAAACGTACATATAAAGGACCGATGACTGTTTGCGAGCATCTTTTACCTGTATCTCTATAGTTTGTTGGGTTCAATGCAAACAAACGTTCCATGTAACAGTACTATACTGGTATGCTGCCGTCAAGTGGTAACATAAATAAAGAGGCCCGTAGCACGCACGACTATACTATTATAGAGAACAATGAACCCATAGCTATTATTTCCTATTGTGGAAGCAGGGTACGCAGCACCATTGGCCGCACGGATGCTGGTGCTTCATAAGATAGACTACAATAGAAGCTGCTCAGGTATATTCTGAACCTGTTTGAGCAAGATCAGGCAGCCCATTTGTACTGATGAGGAAAGAAGTCACAGGAGATTTGCATGAATGCAGAAATGAATTTTGAGAAGCGTTATCGACTGGTGCGAGAAGTGATTGAAACGATCGTGCTGACGCTTCTAATGTTCCTGGTCATTAATCTGGCGGTGCAGAACTTTGACGTTGATGGCCACAGTATGGAACCCAACCTTCATGATCAGGAACGCTTGATGGTGGATAAATGGACCTACCTCTTTCATGCACCCTCTCGTGGTGACATCGTTGTCTTCGTTGCTCCTCCTCAACCAACCCTTGATTATGTCAAACGCATCATTGGCTTGCCCGGTGATGTAATCACCATCCACAATACCACCGTGATCGTGGATGGTGTGACGTTGAACGATACCTTCGTGAGTGCAGCCAATCAGGGGAATCCTTTTGCGAATAAGCGCATCGAGAATATGGTCGTCCCCCCCAACGACTATTTTGTTCTGGGCGACAATCGTGGGAATAGTTCAGATTCGCGAGACTGGGGTTTCCTACCACGCAAAAATATTATTGGGCGCGCCGCATTAGTTTATTGGCCCCTTGGTCTGGATAATGACGGTCTGCTCCCCAATGTCTCTTCTGTCTTTGCTAATGTTCACCAACAGGCGAGTGTGCCTACAAAAGCACCATCAGCAAGCAATCATGGCATTCTCTACGCTTCGACGGCCCTATTCTGCCTGGCTCCAATCGTCGTCATGTGTGTGCGTAGAAGACGCGGCAAGCATGATCGCCATCGGTGATCATGCTTGCAACACTTCATGCCGCCTGAGCCGCTCCTAGCGACAGATCCATCTCGTGATCTTTCAGTTGCACGCTCTGAATCGTGTACTTGATCCGATTTTGCGCATCGGCCAGGTGGCGGTTCAGGAGTGGCTTGAGTTCATCTGGTGACATAATCAGAGAGAAGGGACCAGTGATTCCGATATTGGTTGCCACCAGATGACCGCTCTGCACCTCTGGCTTCATCGATATGCCATTACTCAGACCATAAACCTGGAAGCTAATGCCAATTCCATCTGGCGTAATTTGTGCTGTCAAGTTTTTAATAGGATTATTCGGTGCTAGGCTCAGTACAAAAAGGTTATTAATTGTAGTATCCGTTATGGGAATTGGCGGAATGGTTATTCCTGTTGGGAGCGCAGGGAGTGTAGTCGGGATCTGCTGCACTCCTGTCGTAAGGGCGCTGTCAATCTGCGTCTCTGCGATGTTGTGCAGATAGGGGCGCAGCAGAAAGATCCAGCCGGCACCTACAACAAGCAGTAAGATGACGATAATTGTTAAACAGCCCACTGCACATCCCGCCCGATTACGCTCTCTCTTTGGGCGTATTCCCTGTCTATTATCAGTAGTTGGGGGCATAGTTGCTCCTCTATTAGCGCTATTATTTTGATAATATGGTAACGGAGTAGCAGGCTGAAAAGGTGACATGGGCGTTTCAGCATGGGACTCCTGGGTGGGGGGCGTTTGTACTGGCGGCCAGTGTTGAGGTGGCCCAGACTCTTGTGTTGGTGCCCAGGGTGGTGCTGCTTGTGAAGCGTAAGTTGGTGGAAGTATTGGCTGTTGTGGCAGGATTTGCGCTGTATCGTCTGTAGATGCTTGCGAAGAAGGTTGTGAAGGTGCACTATTTTCCTGATGAGGTCCATCAGTAGCTGTGCCGCAATTTGGACAGAAGCGTGCACCTTGTTGCAAAGGTACTCCACAGACTTTACAGTTCATACTTTTTTACTCCAGTGTATTAGAATTCCCGGCGCAAAATTTCATTCATTGATGTGATAATCTGTTGACGCATTGCCTGATCGCTATTGATCGCCTGGGTAAATTGCGCGATCAAGGTAGCTTCCTTATCGTTATCTAGCGCATAGCCGTATTGCTGATGGACGGCGACGGCAGCCGCCCGGCGAATCTTCTCCTCGTCATCCATCTCTGGTGCGAGTGCCTGTTTTTCTTCGTATTTATTCGTTGTGCTGGGAAGACTATCACCTGTCGCGGGTTGAATCCCATTGGCTGCGAAAGGAATATCTGTACCGATCAAGTGTGCGGAATGGAGTGTCGCGCGATCGACGTGTACCGTGGCCGTCTGGGTCTGTTCGTCCAGTGCAATAATAGTTCCTTCCAGGTAGATTACTTCTGGGGCACCCCAGTAGACGCGCTCTCCAAGATGGAGAATCATACATACCTCTTTCTCTATCTCTTCAAACAATGATTACAATTTCTATACGTTGAACATCTAAAGAAGTTCCATTTGCTTTTCCTGCTGTTTTACGCTGGCGTCATGGACAGAAATTGATAGAAACCCATGAATGGATTCCACCTTCAGGCATATGATCACTCTTGTGAAGTGGTGATGATTTCCTCGGCTTCAACCGCCTCTGGCTCAATATCATCATCCTGCCAGCGGGCCTGAGAGTATCCCAGGCGGGCGAAGCCACTTTGCAGGAGCAGTTGACCAACAATATACAAAAGTGAAGAAAGTGCGCCCCCAATAAAAAGTGCAACAGTCATAACACCAACGGTAGCAATGAGCAACCAGCCAATTGAAGAGGGAAAAATGTGTGCGCGGATCGTCTGAACGCCATAGAGGAGTGCACCGATTAACATCAAGAGATCGGTCAGGTTAAGGATATTCACGATCACAGGAGGCACAGATTGTGCGGTCGGATGAGCTACCGTTATAGCAACGACGATCTCCTCAATATTTACTCCTAAGACTGTTGCCAATAAGGCAATCCAGAGTACAAAAAAACCGATGATGCCCAACATGCCTATACTATCCCGCTGCTTGATGTAAGTGCCGGGCAGGCCTATTAAGACGAGCAAGCCACCTAGCAGGCTTACGCTTGCCGTAAGAGCAAGGGATGTAGAAACTGTAAATTCAATAAGTAAGATAAGAATTGAGAGTAATGCCCCGATAAATAGGAGCCAGCCGCACCAGCGCAATTGTTGAGGAGAAAGAACCATTATTGTATCCTTCCAATCTGCCCGTTCCCATCTTTGGTCGGACCTGTTCGGTGTGCTTCATAAAGAATGTATATCTCTATTGTATGACACGTGAAAGGAAAAAGAGGTTACTGAACGGGACGATATGAGACCGATTAAAATTAATCTTGTGAAACCTTAATGTTTTTTATATGTATTTTTAGCTATTTCTTATGTTAGAATAGCTCAGGGATAGAGGTTTACAAGAATTGCCGGTGACCACGAGTAGCATGAAAAACGAGCATTTTTTGTTTATACAGAAAAGCAGCGTATATTTTGCAAATTTCTGTACCTTTTGGAGGACAGTTTATGATTTCTATTTATAGCGAGTGGACAAGGTGATGCATGCAGCAAGATAAAGTTTATCATCTTGATCTACAAACGCTTATAAATTTTCTGCAAGATCAGTCCGCTTTGCTCTATACAGCGGTAGATATTCCAGACATCAGGGGGCCATGTCATGGTTACATATTTCTTAGAAAGCGAACAATTATCGGTTGTCAGATTCAGTCCCAGGATGGCGTAATATTGTACAAGGATCAGGAGGCATATATGTTGCTAAGTAACAAGACACAGTGGCAGATGCGTATTGATTCCAACATCGATCAGACATTCAGGTCGATGAGGCAGCAGAATACGCAGAGTTTGCAGGCACAGAACACCAATTCTGCGCCGTCTTTTCCTTTTTCATATATTCCCAGACCATTGGGGGACCTGGAGCCTTATCTCTTAAATGGGTACACTTCGAAACAACGCCTCGTTCTACGTACGGTCTTTGCGATGGTGAATGGAGAGCGCACGGTTGAGCAGATTAAGGCGCAACTCAATCTGTCTTCTGATGCTGTTGATGAGGCACTTGTGTATCTCAATTCAATTAGTCTTATTGAGTAGTAAGGTGCAGGAACGTGAAGGTATTGCTCACAGGAGCTTTTGGTAATATCGGTTTTAGCGCCCTCCAAGAATTGCTCCAGCAGGGCCATACCGTACGTTGTTTCGATAAGAGAGGTCGGCAGGCTGAGAAGAAGGCCCTACAAGTTGAAGGCAGGGCAGAAGTGATCTGGGGCGATCTACGTTGCTCCGATGAAGTAGCGATGGCGGTTCAGGATCAGGAAGTTATCGTACATCTAGGATATATCATCCCTCCGCAGATCGAAGAGGATCTGGAAGCCGCACGGCAGGTCAATATGGATGGTACACGTTACATTCTAGAAGCTGCCCAACAGCAATCTCAACCACCGAAGATTTTGTTTGGTTCAAGTCTGGATGTCTTTGGCTTTACGCAAAACCATCCTCCTCCGCGTAAAGTGACGGATCCTGTACAGGTAACGGATGAATATACAAAGCATAAATTATACTGCGAGGCACGAGTGAGAAATTCGAGCCTCGTCTGGTCTATCTATCGTTTCGCCGATGTTCCACCTCTAGCTCCACGCCGTCCTCATCCCATCATGTATAAAATCCCTCTGGATACACGCTTCGAGATGCTTCACACCTATGACGCGGGGCTGGCAATTGCGAACGGTATCTCATGCCCTGAGATCTGGGGTAAAGTATTGCTCGTTGGTGGTGGCTCTACCTGCCAGGTGTACTATCGTGATTACCTGGGCCGTATCTTGGATGCTATGGGAATCGGAATGCTCCCCGTAAGCGCCTTTGGCCACGATCCGTATTGTACCGACTGGCTCGATACGGAGGAAAGTGAGCGCCTCTTACACTACCAGCATCACTCATTTGATGAAATTATTCAAGATGTCGCAAAGTATGCAGCCCCTCCTGCACTTGTAAAATTGCTCATGCCACTTATTCGTCCTTTAGTACGAAGATGGATATTAAGATTATCCCCTTATATCGCAAAATAGTACTCAATTAAAAACAAGTGCAGATAGGGCTTTCTTTATTTTTTCTGGTCTTTTATCTGCTTCAATTTCTCTAATTCCGCTTTCCCACGCACTTCCAGTTGCTGCTTCCAGTCATCCTTATACTTCTGCATTGTGTGAACCATGGTATGTGCAATCGCCAGGTTTCTATACCACTTGTGATTGGCGGGTATGATGTACCAGGGAGCTTCATCTGTGCTGCATTGGCTCAGTGCATCCTCATAGGCACGCTGATAGTCTTTCCAATATTTACGTTCGGCCCAATCGCTGGCAGATAGCTTCCAGGCTTTCTCCTTATCCTGCTGGCGTGCCAATAGGCGACGTTCCTGTTCATCATAACTGATATGCAGGAAGAATTTGAGCACAATTGTTCCGTTATTGGCCAGCAACTTTTCAAAGGCATTAATCTCTTTATAGCGGCGACTCCAGATCGGCTCTGGCACCAGATTATGCACACGTACGACGAGTACATCTTCATAGTGGGAGCGGTTGAAGATACCCATCATCCCTTTTGCGGGAGCCACCTTATGGATACGCCATAGGAAGTCGTGGGCCAGTTCTTCGGGCGTCGGCTCTTTAAACGCGTGGACCTCACATCCCTGGGGATTGATTCCTGAAAACACATGGCGAATGGTCCCATCTTTGCCACTGGTATCCATTCCCTGCAAGATTATGAGCAGGCTTTGTTTTTGAGCTGCCGCCAGAATCTCTTGCAAATCACTTAATTCATTATTGAGGTCGGTGAGTTCCTGCATTGCTTTTACATGGTCGGCATGTTCATCGGTATACCCTGGATCGTAGTCCTTCAAATGAACCTTGCTGCCCTCATCGATTTTCCAGGCTAGATTATTGCTCATAACAGATATCTTTTCTCTTCTTTCTTCAGTAACGCTGGTAACTCAGCCAGGCTGCCTATGCATAGCATATCACTGTTTCCTTCATAGGTCTTACTAACGAGTACTGTACACGCTCCCAGTTCTCTGGCGAAGGCCAGGGCACGTGGACTATCATCGACCACAAGAGCATCAACGGGCGCGATTTGGAGATCGCCAAAGAGCCGACTATAGTATTCAGTCCCTTCTTTCATAGTGTTCAGTAGATCTGCACCATAGAACTGTCCAAAGCAATCACGTACACCCATGCCTTCCAAATACAACGTTAGATGTACAGAAGACTCGCTGGAAGCAGTATGGAGCACATAACCCTCTTTGTCGAGCTGACGAATCGCCTCGCTTGCACCAGGGAAGGCTGAACGTACACGCGAAATAACGTAGCTTTCGGCCTGACGTGCTAATGTGATACTTTCCTCTATAGATGGCAGTGTTATACCAACGAGTTGACACATTCCGCCTAGCCAATCCAGCCAGTAAACGTGCTCGAAATTGGCATAGTCGGTAAAGGTTTGCATGCGTGAAAGCCAGTTTGTAGGATCTAGGATGTCCTGGATGATAGTGCGGTTGGCCGCTGCCCAGGTTTCTTTCGTTCCTCCCAGACGTGGAGCGAAAAATTCACCGATCAGGGGCGGCCATTGTTCGCCTCTCAGCCTGTTATCGTTCATCACACCACCATCATCGAGTAAAATCAAGGGTCGTGTTACCATATATGCTCTCCTTGCCATGTTGGTTCCGTTAGTTGTTTATTTACATGCCTGATGTACAAAAGACTGGATCAGATAATCTCTGCTTTTTTCGTTATTATATAGTATTGTTAATACCTGTAGCGATCTTTTGCATCGCCCCATTCCGCTGAAACGTGCTATTTACAGAGGGTTACTTTGATCATATCAGGAATTGATTGGCCCTTGTATACACAGAACTGAAAAGGAACGATGTAGCTATGCCAGATAAAGAACCAGCCGTTCCCCTTGTAGAACGTCATACACTCGCACAAAATACAAACGCAGGAGCGCCAATGCAAGGAAGCACTCCACCCACCGGTCCGCGCCAGGAATTAGCGCAACTCCTGAGGCAACATAAGGGGTTGAAGTGGCTGCTGATTCTCATTGGCCTTGCACTCATCGTGCTTTTGATTGTCGTGTTTGCGCATTCGTTTGCCTCCAGTGAGGCGTTTTCTCCCACAGATCCTGCTCATCAAGGACCGGTTACGCGCAGCTTTCAAGTTGGGGATCATTCATTGATAGTCATAAATGGGCATGGGAGCGATGTGAACATTCATGCGGGAAGTGCCGGTTCTGTCGTCGTCACGGCGCGAAGGCATGGAAGCGGCCTGGGCCCTAATCCTGACGATACAAAAATATCTTATAATCAAGCGCAAGATAACCAGGGGCGCGATCATCTCACGATTGGGTCTGATCCCGCATTTCGCGATGTTGATTATGATGTGACCGTGCCTGCCAGCGCTCAGGTACAGGTGATTGTTAATTCCGGCTCAATCGCTGCCAGTGGTATCAGTGGTATCGCCATAGATACGGGTAGTGGGAGCCTGGATGTCGAGAATGTGCAGGGGCCAGTCAACGTCCACACAGATAGTGGTGATATCACCGCACGCAACCTGAAAGGAACGATGACGATGGAGGCGAGCAGCGGCTCTATCCGCGTCACCGGGGCCAATGGGCAACTAAAAGCTACCACTCATAGTGGAGATGTCGTTGTGAGAGGGGCCATGCTTAGTGGGCAATCAGCTTTAAAGACCGATAGCGGTTCAGTTCGTCTAGAAGGCGCGCTGGATAGCAAAGGAAGCTATCAATTGTCGACGAATAGCGGCGATATTGATCTGACCTTACCTGCCAATGCCGCGTTTCAGCTTGCAGCCACTACTGGTTCGGGTTCCGTCAATAATGCATTTGGTAGTAATAGCGTCGGTGTGCTGCCACGTGCTCAGATTACGGCCAGTATTGGGAGTGGCTCCGTTGTGGTGAACAAAGCCGCCTAAGGATGCAATGTTAAAGAAATAGAAGCAGCCCATGGTGATGCCTCAATATTATTCAAATATTGCGCATGGTTCCTGGTCATTGACCAGGAACCTCGCCTGACTTTGCCCCTAATCGTAAGCTGCACACCCATTGACGGATTGAGAAACCCCTTGTGGCGCACGTGCGATTTCCAGCCACATACTCGATAAATGCGGAAGGATTTTAACCGCTTTTGCTGATACACTGAAAGAACCTCACGAAGATGGTTTCGTCACGCAAGTGAGGTTGTGATGGCAAGGACGTTTGGATAGACAACATAGAACGTCGCGTATTTAAGGAGGACAAGTATGATAGAATTTCAAGTTGATGATAGGACGATCAGTGGCTATCTAGCGGTTCCCGAACATGGCAGCGGACCAGGTGTGTTGGTCCTGCATGCCTGGTGGGGTCTCACCGACGTATTCAAACAGGTCTGCGACCGTCTCGCACGCGAGGGCTTCATCGCTTTTGCTCCCGACTTCTATCATGGAAAAAGCACTACCTCGATCGAAGAGGCCGAACAACTGGTCTCAGAACAGATAAATGGTGAGGAAATTTCCCAGGTTCTTACCACCTCCATTGACTACTTGCTCAATCAGCCTGCCAGACGTGGGAAGGCTTCTGGTGCGGTTGGGTTCTCCTTAGGGGGTAATCTGGCACTGGGATTGAATGACCCGGTGGCCGCTATCGTCACTTTCTACGGAACTACGGCACCCGAAGAGATTGTGGCGCATGCCGATATTCTGGGTCATTTTGCCGAGGATGACGACTTTGAACCAAGCGAGCAGGTCCATCAATTTGAGGAAGATATCCGCTCTTCTGGGAGGCAAGTCTCTTTCTTTCTATATCCAGGGACGCGCCATTGGTTCTTTGAGGAGAAGCGCCCTGAGTATGACGCCGAGGCGGCGCAACTGTCCTGGAAGCGTACCATCGAGTTCTTGCATCAACGGCTTGATTAAGCGCTGAATCAACGAAGCCAGTGTGTGCTTGCCACGTTACGAAAAGTACGTAGAAGGCGCGATCTTGATGGGATCAGTCCAGTGCATACCCCCATCGATGGATGTATAAGAATAAATCCCTTCGGCACCGGTTGTCAGATCATACCCATAGATGGGCACGATCACGTTCCCATCTGGTTGTACAACGGGTTGCCCACCCAGACCTGCGAATGATTGATTGACAGGGCTGACGGCCTGGGACCAGGTTAAACCTCCATCATCGGAGTAACTCATCATAATACGTCCATTATTGTTACTGTCGTCCCATTCCATGTAACAACGACCAAAGAACTTGCTTCCTGGATGCTGGTCACAGACCACCCAATCCTTGTCAAAATTGTTGCTCAGGCCGCTTTCTGCAACCAGGACAGGCTTGCTCCAGGTCAGGCCATTGTGTGAGCGGCTGACGATCACATCCGTGCTATTTGTAACGGTCGTTGTTGTTTTGATAGCAAGCGAAGAGATGAGCCATGTATTATGTGCAAGGTCGTAAGCTACAACCGAGTCGCTGACGCGGCCATAGGCTCCACCGTCATATGTGGTAGGTAGTGCCCTCTCTTTCGCTACCGAACCACCAATAATCATAGCTGAGAAATGAGGATTGTCCTTGAAAAGGTCGATGAGGCGCTCAATGACGCGCTGATGTTGAGGTGCAATCATGCAAATATTCCCTTTCTAGTGGTCTTTATAGAGAAAAGTGTACCCCAAAAGCTAGCACCTGAGCAAAAATTATGTAACTTTATCAATAAGATAAACAATACAACGTGATATTGTATACCATAGAGAATGAAGCTGTTATAATGGTAAGTGAACAGTATATGATCTTATTCGCCATTCTATAAAAAATGTATAGCAAGCAAAATGCGCTATGAGTGAAACGTTCAGGCTGCGTCAAGCGTTTTATCAGTGTTAAAGCTAATATGTAACATGCAATTGAAATAGGATGTAGCAAGGGGCGCTATTTTCTCTGTTCTTTATTTCTATAATTAAGAGGAAATGTCAATGTCCAGTACGATACCAGACGATCATGTTTCGCCAGGAAGCGTTTTGCCAGATACCGATGCCTCATCCAGTGAAGAATATTTGCCCTTATATCACGATGCAGATATTGATGACAATAAAAAGCCTGCTTCTGCCCCTATGCCCGCAATGGAAGAACTTGTCGTGCGAGGTACAGCCTCTGAGGTTGATGAAATCCCTGCCGAGCTAGATGTATCCAAAAGTGATGAGCCGGAGCAGACCGAGCAAAGCAAAGAAGAGCTACAGAAGTCTGCAATACAAGAGATAGAGAACCCGCCTTTAGTTGATGATAAAGAGGCCAATGAAGAAATAAAGAAGCTGGATGTATCAACCGATGCGGATAACAACGAGGAGACAACTGAAGTAGCTGTTATATCAACTGATGCAGATGTCCATGAGGAAGAGGTAGTAAAAGTTATTGCAGCGGACACTCCACTAAGTGGCGTAGAGGAGGAGACAGAGAAACTGGTTGAGAGCAATGGCGAGCAGGCAGCCAGTGCCGAGGTAAGTGAGGAGGAGGCAAAATCGCTCGCTATGTCGGAAAGCACGCCTGTAAAAACGATGGTGAAAGCTGAGCCACCTCAAACGCCGCCAGTGTATCCACTCGACATCCCGCAGAAGCGACGTTTTACACGCTATTGGATACTGTCAGTGGCGCTGCTGGTATTGTTACTAGCTGCTATTCTCACACCATTGATTGCTGTGGTAAGTTATGGGGTTAATGCTTATGCAACCTATAATCTCTTGCGGTCTCATGCCTATGGTGGTGTACAACATCTGCTGACCGTTAAAACGATCTTTAGTGGCGCATCGTCGCATCCTACAAGCGTGCTTAATCAGAGCAAATTGACCCTTGCTCGTCAGGAAATTGTGGCCGCCCATAACGATTTTGTGCAAGTGAAACTCTTACTTGACAATACCCCTCTTATTCATACCGTAACAGAGTACTTGCCTCAATATCGTTCCCAGGTGGCAAGTGTGCGTTCAGCCAGTCAGGTTGGAATTGATGCGACCTTGATTGGTGAGGAATTGATGTCAACTGCGCTTATACTGGCTCCCAGATTCCAGAGTCCACTCTTGAGCACGAATAGCCACAATCCTCTCGTAACTGCAAGCGATCTGCAACTCATCGGCAGTACAATCGATGCAATCATGCCTTATCTCAATGACATTCAGGTGCAATCACGCACGCTCTCATTGCAGGCTCTGCCTATTAGTAGCAGTCAGCGTACACAATTGCAGGC
>JACDAE010000010.1 GCA_013695595.1 Ktedonobacteraceae bacterium
GTCCAGTATATAGAGCGGCTTATGGAACAACCGCAGATGCTGCTTATTGATACCCGCTTCAGCCCAAAGAGTCGCTGGGCTGAGTGGCGTGAAGGTGCGCTTCGCGAAAAATATGGGACACGCTACCGAACAGCAGGCGCATACCTCGGCAATGTGAACTTTCAGGGAGGGCCAATTCAGATTGCCGATCTTGAGGAAGGGCTTCGCGGATTACATCTGTACCTGAATGAAGGCCACGCCCTGATCCTGCTGTGCCAGTGCGCTGATTATTCTTCCTGCCACCGGAACGTGATCGTTGACCACCTGGTGGAGCGCACAACTGTTGAAGTTATTCAACCAGGTCTCATGGGGAGAACATTCGAAACCGTCATGGGCCTCTCTATTCAACAACCATATGCTCAGTGGCTTGCGAATCCCGGTCAGTTTATGAATGCTAGTATCCGGCCAAAGACGATTGAAAACCGTACCTGGACGACGCGCTATCGAGGACCGCTGCTCATTCATGCCAGTACGACATTTGACCACGATGCGATTGATTACTGGATTGGTCGGTGTCCAGAACTGGAACATGTTATTCCCTTACACGAACAAGCATACGCGAAGGGTGCATTTGTGGGCATCGCGGATCTGATCGAAGTGGTTCACCAGAGTCCTGATCCCTGGTTCATTGGCCCGTATGGTTTTGTATTAGCGAATGCACGACCTCTAGAGCCAATTCCCTATCGTGGGCAATTAAAGGTGTTTCCTGTACCGAATTCTCTCATTCATACGCAACTGCCAACAATGGATGCCGTTGCGGTAAAAGGAGCATAGCCATGAAAGTACAGACACTGAGCTTATGGGGTGAGGAGCGCCAGACACTAGAGCAAGCAATGGCGCTCACCGTCCAATCCCTGCAAAAGCGTACGTCTTCCTACAAACATTGGGTGATTGCTTTTAGTGGGGGGAAAGACTCAACAACCGTTGCAACGTTCGTGATGCATCTTATTGAAACGGGCCAAATCCCGGCACCGGAAAAGCTGACAGTTGTCCTGGCAGATACCGGGATGGAGGCACCTCCCTTGCTCTTTGCAGCTCTGGAAACGCTCAAAACCCTGGCAAGTCGGGGAGTGCAGACACAGATTGTGCGTCCGGATCTGGATGAACGGTTTTTTGTCTACATGTTTGGAAGAGGCGTACCACCCCCTAAAAACGGCTTTCGTTGGTGCACGCGCCTGTTGAAAGTCAAACCCATGGATCTGGCGCTGGCAGGTGTGCGGGAGGCTTCAGGGGAAAAGATGATTCTGTTGACGGGTGTCCGTGAGGGAGAAAGTGCCATGCGGGATAAGCGCCTCACGATAGCATGCTCAAAAGATGGCGCAGAATGCGGACAAGGGTACTTCCAGCTCAATCCACCCGATGCCGTCGATGATACCCTGGCTCCAATTCTCCACTGGCGGGTGTGCCATGTTTGGGACTGGCTCACCTTCTTCGCGCCGCAGTACGGATTTCGGACCTCTATTGTTGCTGAGATCTATGGCGGGGATGAGGCGCAAGAGACCAATGCACGAACCGGGTGTGTTGGGTGCAACCTGGTGAGCGAAGATAAGATGTTGGTACGTCTCGTCGCGCTCCCAGATTATGCGTACCTTGCACCACTTCAGCGATTACGTCCTCTCTATGCAGAGTTGCTCAAGCCACAGAACCGCCTGCGCAAAGATGGAAGCCAGCGACGAAGGGACGGATCGCTCCCGAAAAAACATCATCCTATTGGACCCTTGACGATGGGTGCACGGCGTTATGGGCTTGCGCAGGTGAAAGCCATTCAAGAAGACATCAATCGCGAAGGTGTTCGTTCAGGGCGTCCAATGGTCTCTCTGATCAGTTCAGAGGAAGAGAACCGCATTCTTGAACTGATTGAAGCAAACACGTGGCCGGAGGGATGGACAGGGGAGGAGCCGCGTGGGGGTCTCAACATCCCGCTGGTCTTGACAAAGGATTTGTCTGTTCTGCAAAATCAGTTACTGGCATAACGTTCTGAGAGGAAGAAATATGAAGGGCTTGTTTGATGCACAGAGGTTTGCCGCACAAATCAGAACCAAACGCGGTACTCGCTCATTGCGCAGCATTGTTGGAGAGCTTGAGGGGGTCAGTCTTTCGACACTCTCACGCATCGAGAACGGCAAGATGCCAGATATGAAGACATTTCTGAGTCTTTGTGATTGGTTGGATGCGTTACCAGATGATTTTATGACTATTCAACTGATACCACAAGAGCCAGAAAAGAGCATACTTGAGCAAATCGCTTTGCTCTTACGAATGGACGCCACTCTTGATCTAGAGATCACAAAGGCATTGATCGTTCTTCTCCACCGAATAATTGAACCACAGGGCAATAAAACACGCTAGAGAAAGGGAACTCTTCCATGAAAGAGAATTCAAAATATCCACGCAGGTCACAGATGCGTGAGCGTCTGCCGATCACCATTAAGCAAATAAAACAGCTCCTTGAAGCCGCGCAGGAACATCCCCTCAAAGCACTCCTGACGGTTGCTCTTACAACGGGGATGCGTCGGGGAGAACTGCTCGGATTATGCTGGCAAGATGTCGATTTCCAAAATGAGATCCTGCATGTGCGTCGAATAGTTGCAGCTTCTGGAGAGAGAAAGGCAACGGAAACAATGCGAACGATTGCACTGCCTGAGATTGCAGTGCATGTCCTCAAAGAGCATCAGCAAAATCAGGAAAAAGAGAAGGAAGAGTGCGGTGAGGGATGGCACGATCTTCATCTCGTTTTTTCCAATGAAGTTGGCCAGCACCTCAACCTTGGCAAACTCTGGCAACAATACCATGCATTCTTTGTCGATGCAGGACTCTCTCAGATGCGTTTTCACGATTTACGCAACTGCACAATTGTCTTTTTTGTCACGATGGGGGTAAACCCCAAGGTTATTCAAGTGATTCTTGGGTTGCGGTGGCAGAGCACAAGTGTCCAAACACTGACGCCAATATCACACTCAATGCAGAAAGAGGCAATGAAGACATGGGATGCTCTTTCGAGCGACTTGCCCATTAAATCTCATGCTCACACCATCAGACAGATCTTACTTCACCAGTCGGAAGCGGAAGAGGAGTAACAGGATGTTAACAGTCATCATCGCGGATAAAAGCGGTCTCAAATGGGCACAAGAGCAAGTGAAACGACATCACTACTTGCATGCGCCTGTCGATGACCGATGTAGTCCTGTTGCCATGCTGGCAATGCTCTTTGATCGTCCTGTGGGATGCCTGATCTTTGGCCGTCCAGAGGCAACACGGGTAAATGGTTGGTACGGTTCCCTCGAAGATGTGCAAACGGGAAGATGCCGTCTCACCAGGTGGGAGATACTCAACCTCGCACGGGTCTGGTTTGATCCCGCTTTACAGCAGAATGGGGAATGGTATCACCGACCAGGAATGATTGGGCCGAGCGTCCTTCCTGGTTTCTACGATAGAAAGCATGACTGGCATTCCGCAGTTGCCAGCTTTGTGCTTGATCTCGCGCTTGAGCAGATCGTTTTTCACTACCTGGTCTGTAAGCCACCTGTCTGGATGGAGGAGCCATACCAAATCAGTGAAGTACTCAGCTATTGTGACTCTCGAAAGCATAAGGGCACACTCTATCGTGCTTCTGGGTTTACATTGGTTCGCGCGAATACACATGGCATAGAGACATATGTACGACCAGTCAGGAGTCTTACTCCTACTGAACAGACCCTGATTGCATACCGTTCGCAACATAATCCACGGTGTCGAAAACTCAGGGAGATCCGGAGAGCTGCATCGTATGAGCAACTCTCATGGGCACCCGCCTGAAGAAATGGAGGGAGAAGCATGCCAGTCTCTTATTGCAGCGGATGTAAACGGACCTTTAGTAGCACCTCTGCATTTGATCTGCACCGAGTCGGAAATTTTGCCCACAACCAACGGCGCTGCTTAGTTTCGCAAGAGATGAGCGCCAGAGGCATGATGCGCAACGAGAAAGGGCAATGGACGCTGCCACCCACAGAAGAAGTTGCGCCCTGGTATGTTTCATTAGAAAAAGTGGTAGTTGAGATCTGACTTTTAGAAATAATTACTCACACAAATAGGCGTATTACGAAAGGGTAAATCAATCATGGTAAGAGGAAAACGTGCCGGACGTGGTGAAGGATCAGTCTACCAACGTAAGGGCGATAAGCGATGGGTTGCCAGTTTCATTGTCGAAGAAACCGGCAAAAGACAATACATCTACAAGGATACACGAAAAGAAGCATACGATGCGTTACATGAGGCATTGCAAGCTCAAAAACAAGGGATGCTTGCATCCGGTCCAAAACAAAAACTAAAAGACTATCTTGAGCAATGGTTTGAAGAAGTACATAGGTTGGATATTCGAGATACAACCTATATTCACCACTACCGTATCCTTCACAAACATATTATTCCTCCACTGGGCCATGTCCAACTCCAAAGGTTGACTCCACAACAAGTCCAAAGGCTGTATACAAATAAGCTACAAGAGGGACTGGCTCCCTCTACCATTAGAAACATTCATAAAGTTCTCCGTAATGCGTTAGAGAACGCAGTGCGGTGGAATTTGATAGTTCGAAATCCATGCAGCCAGGTGACACTTCCACCTTTAAAGAAACGCGACACCCCCATTTTAACGGTTGACCAGGCACAACATTTATTATCCATTGCCCGTGGGAGCCGAATAGAATGCTTGATAAGTCTTATGCTTGCAACCGGTATACGTCACGGTGAGATGGCGGCTCTTCAATGGCAGGATATCGACTTTACAAAACGCTGTCTCTATATAAGACGTTCCGTCAGCCGCAGAGGTGGGATTGAAGGAAAAGTAAAGGGTGGATATATCCTCGGCGAACCAAAAACAAAAAGTAGTAAGCGAGAAATCATGTTGCCTAATTTTGTTGTGAACGCGTTGAAAGCACATCGAATACGCCAAAATGAGGAGAGGTTAAAAGCTGGTGGTAGCTGGCAAGATCAGGATCTCGTATTCTGCAACCGACATGGTGGATTTCTCTACCCCGATCATCTTCTAGAACGCTTTCATAAAATACTGGAAGAGGCTGGATTACCTCCTATGCGGTTACATGATCTAAGACATAATATTGCAACACTGCTTTCAGTGAAAATGAAAAATCCATCCAAGCTTGTCCAAGATCTATTGGGACATGAGAATGAGGAAATCACAAAACAAGTGTATACTCATTCAGATCCCTCGGAGTTGCGTAAGATGATGGATGACCTTGATACCCTTTTTGGTGAGGATTTAGCCAATTAAGCTGTCAATGGCGATGTCAAAAGAGTATGCGACATCGCCATTGACAGCTTAACACAAGGACTCTGGCCCCTGTAGCATGAGCATATAAACAACTAGAGGGCATCCTTTAGGGATGCCCTCTAAAAACGTGCAGAATATTTTTTTATTCGAGATCGCCGCGTTTGCCCAGGCGCTGATGCTCGTAGGCTTTTTTGATTGCTGTCAGGCTTCGCTGGACCTCACCGCGCTCCTCCAGGAGGTTTGCATAGCGGAAGTAAGCACCGGCTGCAATTTCATGTGCCTTTGAAGTATCAAGCAGTTCGAGGGCATCTGAGAAGAGACGATCTGCCGCATCGAAATCGCCTCCCTGGTGACGGATCTGGGCTAGAGCAATGAGAGCCTGTCCCTGAGTCTGGGCGTCATCACTGGAACGAGCAAAAGTGAGAGCTTCCTGAGCTTCATGCTCTGCTTCCTCTACGTGTCCGCGTTTGAGGAGCAGTTCAGCAAGAGCGGTGTGACAGATGGAAGCTGAAATCTCATCATTCAGTTCTCGTTCAATGGATATCGCTTGTCTGTACTCTTGTTCGGCTTCATCAAGGTTGCTCTGCTTCTCAAGAGCTTTGCCTAAGCGTTGATGAGTCAGCCCAACCAGGCGTTGCTCATCTCTCATTTCATAGACTGCCAGGCTACGAAGCGCATATTCGCGGGCAACAGGCAGTTTTCCAATACCTTTATAGTGTTGGCTAATCTCCATATATTTATGAGCAAAGCTTTTGCTATCACGATTCATCCCGTCGAGGGTTTCCAGGGCGCGGTGATAGAATACAATGGATTTATCTAGATCGCCGAGCCGGAAGTAATCATTTGCCAGGTTACTGAAAACGTCGAGGGAGAAAACGGGATCAGTAATTAAGCCACTTTCAATAGCAGAATTACAGCGGAGGTGGTTCTCCATGGCGAGAGTATAGTTATACAGTGAAAAGTATGCTTTACCAAGAAGGTTACGGGCACGCTCAATATATTCACTATCATTGAGGGCTTCGCCTTGAGAGACTGCATTACGCAACTCTACGACGGCTTCCTGATACTCGCCTGCTCCAAGGTGAACTTCACCACGTAGCAGGTACAGACGATATACTTGATCGGTTGTAATGCGGTCGGCCTGAATGGGTACAAGCAGGAGTTCGGCCTCGGCATATTCGCCTTGCTGTACAAGCACTTCAGCTTGTAACAGGTCGACATCAATGCGTTGATCGGGACCAGAATCTGCGGGGGAGTAACCAACAGCACGAGCTTCTGCGGCGCCAGCGGGTGAACCCTCTAGGAGGAATGTCAAGGGTACATCCAGGCGACGCGCAAGGATCGAAAGCGCTTTCAAAGAGGGGCGAATCTTCCCTCTTTCAATGGCCGATATGTAGGAGATGGAAAATTCTGGGGCAGCCAGCTGAGCTTGAGTCATTCCAAGTTTCGTACGAACTTCGCGAATATTCGTACCGACTCTCGCTGCAACGGCCTTTCCTACATTGGCAGTTTCTAGGGATGGCATGGAACGGTTTCCTTTCAAACAATAGTAGGATGTGCACTTTGAGCCATATACATCAGCACGCTCTATAGAAATTATCCAGCCCACTCAACACATCGCTTACATCCTTGCTCGTGCGACGCTTCTGTACCAGGACTCTCATTAGTAGAGTGAACAAGTATTACGAGGATGCGTTTCGCTAGATAATTCTTCACATCTCGTAGTTTAGCATATGTTACGATTCTAGTCAATAGATATTATACTTTTGTCACAGTCTTAGTATAGAATCTTTTCTGGCAATACATCCCTTAGACATACAATATTTTTTGATTTAAAACAGCATGGTTTTACATTCATATTGTTTTCTTATGATTGCCGACTGTATGGAGAGTCACAACTTCTCCTCACATAATAGCATAAAAATAGAAAATGATCGCTAACAGTTTACCGTATTGATGCACGCGCTCTTCTGTAAGAAAGTGGCTCTCCCATTTTATTAAAGCTACGTGTATCAGCGTGTATCTCTTTCTATTCTGAAGAGAACTCCCTCTACCCACTAGCCAAAAAGGGCGCTCTCCATTATAATGCACACGCATTACCATCACTTTTCCTGAAGTTTTATCGTCTTCGGGTCAGTAGAGAAAAGAGAACTCCAGGCACATATCGAAGAAAATCACTTACAGTATTGTCAGAAAGGCTCAGATCATGGAGACAATTCCTCTTCTGTTCAAAGATGCCGTCGCACGCTCTGGTGCTCGCCTCGCACTCATCGAACCGCTTGATGGGGATGAAATATCTTCCCTTACTTTTCGAGGTTTACAGGAACGCGTTTTCGCTTTCGCTGCCTATTTACTAGAGCAAAATCTTGTTAAAGGTGAGCGTATCATGATCTGGTCCGCCAGTCGTTCCAATTGGATGATTGCTTTCCTGGGATCTTTACTTGCAGGTATGGTTGTGGTTCCTCTTGATATCAATAGTAAAGAAGACTTTTTACAGCGCCTTGCTGTCACTACCGAAGCAAAATTTCTAGTCACAACGCAAAAGCAATATCAAAGCTTACATAAACCATCCTTCACCTTGCTTGATATTGATGCTCTTCCTCAAAGTACCCTTGATGAAAGCAAACTCCCTGAAATTACACCAGACGATTTAGCTGAACTCGTTTTTACGTCAGGCACAACTGGACAGCCAAAAGGCGTCATGCTCAGTCATCGCAATATCACTTCTAATGCCACTGCTGCCCTCAAGGTTATAGATGTTCGGCCACAGGATCGTGCCCTCTCCATTCTGCCGTTATCGCACATGTTCGAGATGACAATTGAGATTGCGCTACTCAGTGCTGGTGCATGTATCGTATATGCGCGTTCGCTCTCTCCGGATACATTGCTCAAGTTGTTCTCATCACAACATATTACCTGCATGGTCCTGGTTCCACAGGCGCTACAGCTTTTTATGCATTCCATCGAGCGTGAAGTACGGCGACAGAAACGAGAGAAGCAGTGGGCTTTATTGCATCGGATCGCCGCACGTCTTCCATTTGGTATGAGGCATTATTTGTTTGGTACGGTTTTCAAGCGCTTTGGTGATCACTTTCGCTTCTTTGTGAGCGGGGGGGCCTATTTACCTCCTCAATTAGGAAGTTTTTGGGAAGAGATGGGGTTCCGCGTGATCCAGGGCTATGGCGCGACCGAATGTGCTCCCATTATTACCGCCAATCCTATGCATGATCATAATCTCCTCTCAGTTGGCAAACCGTTGCCTGGGGTAGAAGTACAGATCGCCGCAGATAGTGAGATCCTCGTCTCTGGTCCCAACGTTGCGCCAGGCTATTGGAAAAATCCGGAAATGACTGACCTTTCTTTCCGCTCAGGCTGGTACTATACTGGCGACCTTGGCCATATCGACGCGCATGGCAACCTCTATCTCAAGGGGCGCAAGAAGAATCTGATTGTTCTAGCTAATGGAATGAATGTTTATCCGGAAGATATAGAAAATATTCTGCAACGTTCCCCTGATATTAAAGATGCGGTTATCATCGGGTTGGCCGAAGGCACCTCAGGCCCTGATGTACACGCGATACTCCTGATGGAAAACCCAGAAAAAGCCAAAATTCTCATTCAACAAACAAATAAGCAACTGGCTTCTCACCAGCAGATCAAAGGCTTTACAATCTGGCCCGAACAGGATTTCCCACGCACCCATACACTCAAGGTCAAAAGGCAGGAAATACTTACCGACCTACCAAAGATACGTCAACAGAAAAAAGAAGGATGAACCGTTATGCTCTATTTAGTAGCAACTCCAATTGGCAACCTTGGCGATATCACACTGCGGGCGCTTGAAACGCTTCGTACCGTTGATGTTATTGCCAGCGAAGATACGCGCAAAACAGGTTTGTTGCTCAAGCATTTCTCTATCTCAAAACCGCAAATAGCCTTTCATGAACATAATGAGCAACGAGCTGGCGAACGTATTGAGGAGCTACTAAAACAGGGCCAATCGGTGGCCGTCGTTACGGATGCGGGAACACCGGGTATCTCCGATCCTGGCTTTACACTTGTGCGCCGGGCCATTCATGCTCAAGTAGAGGTGACCATGATTCCCGGACCAACGGCATTCGTGATGGCGCTGGTCCTCTCAGGCCTGCCCATACATAGCTTCACCTTCAGAGGGTTCCCTCCGCGCAAGTCGGTTGGTCGTCGTAAGTTTATGGAGATCGACCGCAATGCCCCACACACACTCATTTATTACGAGAGTCCATATCGCATCGCTGATTTTCTCACGGACGCACTCGCAGTCTTCGGCAATCGACAGGCCGCACTTGCTAATGATCTTACAAAAATGTTTGAGAAGGTCGAACGAGGCTCACTTTCAGAACTGCTTGCATCAGTTGGAGATACAAAATTAAAGGGTGAGTATATCATTGTGATTACAGGTATAGGGAAAGATGAGAAAAAAGAAGGCGTGGTCCAAGAAGACGACGACGATAATGATGATGAGGCTTAAATATATTTGAAGACGAAATTCGTCCGAGGCAACAGGGAAAGGGTGCCCATAAAATAACACTCTTCCCTTGTTTCCTCAGTAGAAAGAGCACTAAATTCCCATCACCTGAACCAGTTCTTTTACGGCGTCAGCCGATTTTTGTAATAGTGTCTGTTCGCCTGCCGTCAATTCGACTTCAATGACCTTCTCCAGCCCCTTTGCACCTAATTGAGCAGGTACGCCTACAAACAAGTTGCGAATATCGTACTCACCCTGGAGGTATACAGCGCAGGGTAAAATCATCTTTTTATCCAGTAGAATGGAATCAACCATTTGAAGGATGGACGCTGATGGTGCAAAATAAGCACTACCATTACCAAGCAGCTTAACGATCTCGGCACCGCCATCACGTGCACGTTGGACGATCTGCTCGATCCGTTCGGCAGAAATCAATTTGTCGATTGGCACACCAGCAACCGTGCACAAACGAGAGAGTGGTACCATCGTATCGCCATGTCCACCAAGCACATAGGCCTGAACATCCCTCACAGAGGCACCAACTTCCTGCGCGATAAAGGTGCGGAAGCGTGCTGTGTCCAGCACTCCAGCCATACCAATCACGCGCTCACGTGGGAAGCCACTGATATGCAGAGCGAGTTGCGCCATTGCATCAAGGGGATTAGTAACCATAATAATGATGCTATTGGGAGAGTGTTTAACAACCTGTTCTGTAACCTGCGTTATAACTTCCTGATTTTTCTTCACTAGATCGTCGCGCGTCATACCAGGTTTGCGTGGAAAACCGGAGGTGATAACGACAATATCCGAGCTCGCCGTATCTGTGTAATCATTGGTACCAGTCACAAGCGAATCATACCCTAACACAGGGCCGGCTTGCCGTATATCAAGTGCTTTCCCCTGGGGCATATTCGGAACGATATCAAACATGACTACATCGGCGTAGTCGCGTTCTGCCAGGCGCTGTACAAGGGTGCTGCCGACAAAGCCAGCCCCAATAACGCTAATTTTACTTCGCATTGACATATCCTTTCACCATATAGAAGGAGAATGCATCTCCTGGGTCGTTACATGACCATTCTCCATCATTGTATGACTTGATGACGAAAAATGGCAATTGAAAACATCATAATCAACACATGCTCTCAAAATTGTGATGGCAGACCATTTCTAGGATAATTTTTGACTGCAAAATCCGCATGAATTTGGTGGTCGTAGTGCTTGACAATCTAAACGACTTGCGATATTATATGTCACGCGAGCGAAATATAGCGTTCGTAGAGATGATGGGGTATCGTTCAACGGTAGGACAGCTGATTCTGGATCAGTCAATTGAGGTTCGAATCCTTGTACCCCAGCCACATGAAATGGCTTATAGAGCTAGCTCAAAGGGTATTAACGAACATCTAAATCAGTTGTTTTTCTGTCAATTTCTTGACCTGAAAACAACTGATTTTTGTTTTAAGGGAATTGGAAGGGTAAAGAAAAATGAGTATTCAACCCCCACGCATTGAGGCAAGAGTTAGCGCACAAGAACGCTTACAAACAATTTTACATGCACGAATTGAAGAATTATCAGAAGACATGTTTTCTAGTTTCAGTCAACAGACAGCCTATCAGGTTGGGATTGAGCAGAAAATAGACGCTCTTTCTGATAAGATTGATAAGGTTGAAGCTAAGATAGTAACGCTGGCAACTAAAGAGGATGTAGCCACTTTAGAGAGGCGCGTACTTGATGCATTTCAACAACTCCTTACAGTGATCGATCAACGGCTCCCACCTCCTGAAAAATAAGTAAGTATAGAAACACCCTGGTTTGTTGGGTAACAAACCAGGGTGTTTCTATTTGAAGTTCTATTTCTCTTTAATTTTTCGATACTCTGAATAACCCTCCTGGTATCCTTTTATGAGTGGTGAGTCTGATGTTTGAGCATTAAGTGTAAAGCGTAAGCGTGCGCTTTCCCCCGGTACAGGTTCTTCATTCATCTTTAATTTACGGCATAATCTTATGCCCGTTGGTGTGCGGCTGGTTGCACGTATGTTATTTATTTTGACCCCTCTTTCTCCTAAAATCCTAAAAACTTGTATAGTACCTGCAATAAGCCTTTGTCCATAATGGCTTGCCACATCCGGGGGGAAGCCGGGTTTTACTCCCATAACAAGTATAAGTATGTCTAAATCTTCCCCAGAAACAAACGGTAAAACTTTACTAGGCAATTCCGGATCAGCAATTTTACCGTCAAGAAACAGTTTCATATCCTCTTGCGAGAGAGGGAAAAAACTAATATGCCCAACTATTTCACCTTCATTTTTCAGTACATAATCACTTTCAGGGTTGTGCTCAAGGCGTTCTATACGTTGTTCTAAAGTAGCAGTTTTTTTCCCAAATAGACTTACATCCATCTGAAATTCTTCTTGCATATCCTCTTGAGTTGCTACTTGAAAAACGCTTACATCCTTATCATATTGTTCAATTAATGATACAAGTGCTGCGGCTAATTTATCGATATCAGATCTAGGATACACACTGTGTTTTCTTCCAGGCAATACAACACCTTTGACTGTTCCTTTCCTCACAAGATAATGAAAATGGTTGTTGTTCATGCCTAGTCTTTCCTGTGCCTCTTTTGCGGTATAAAAAGTCTTCATCAGGTTCCCTTTCTCGTCGGTTGGATTTATATTTCAATTTTATCATCAGTTTCATCAAATTGCAATATAAAACCATTGACAACAAAGTAAGGGTATGTTACTATCTCCATGTGATCAATTTAATTAATTTCATCAAATTGATTTTAATGATCAGGGACATCGATTGGTATTAGATAACGATCATTTAAGATCGATGTCCAGGCAGCACCTTAACAATTGAATAACGCGTGAAGGTTTCGCGGAAACTGACACGTTTCTCCCTCTTGAAACAGCCTAAATGTGGCATCTGAGAGGTTGAGCAAGGAAGGTCAAAAGAGCCTAGAGAAGAGGTGAAAATGGCGTAGGTACGTAATCGCCCACCAGCTACTAGACACCGTTTGATGGGCCTTGAGTCGTTTCTGTAACGTAATTATCGTGAGAAAGGCACGGTTTGTAGTGATCACTCTTTACTCTTTGACTTGTCACCTGAACATGAACCCCTTCCCTCTCTCCTGCATCCTCAATTTTCTTCTTTTCATTTCTCCATTCCTCACACTTTCCTCTTGGTTCAATTTATGGTGACAGGTCAGATGTCATTTTTAGAAAGAGAAGGGATTGGTATGCGACGATTGGTAACTCTGTTTTGTATCCTTGGCCCTGTACTCCTCTGCATTTTTCTTGCACTGGTAGATTGGACAGCACTTCATAGCTTCTAGCTTGCTTGATACGTAGTGGTGAAAGCCGCTACGTATCGCTTTTCTCAAAGTTTGCAATGAGACGAGAAAGGTATCGATGAAGAAAAAGAAGGATGCAGGTGCTTATCAGTTCTACAATTCCTAAGAGTGCAAACGATTGTCGAGAACCTTCTACAAATGACGCTGGGAGAAAAATAAGGGCATTGAGTACGAGAATGCCAATACAAACAAAAAGAGATGTCTTCAAGTTTTCTAAAAGGCGATGATATTCTGTTCGTATTCGCGTTGACTTATATCTTCCTTTTCTTACCAGATAGGGGGCTATAACGACTACAGCGACAACATACACGCCTATTAGAATGAGAATGCCGTAACTTTGCCAACTCATAGTTTTCTCCTGTTTAAGCTATCCCTCTTTCTTCTGTACACAGTGTACGATTTTTCTTGAGAGTTCTCAATAGGCGTATCTGGTACATAAGAGCGACATAACGGTATGTCCTAACAACGTCGCTCTTATGCCGCTGTAATGTCGCGCTAATGTCGTTTTACGCTCAAATCTTGTTCCATTCCTGAACATAAAAAAACGGAGCGTCGATGAATTGTTGGAAAGGATATTAATTCTTATGGGTTTGAAAAATCCGTTTGCTTCAGTTCATGTGTGAGGAAAGTAAAATCGGGGAAATTGCCCATGGTTCCGTGGGCAGGTCGTGGGCAGAGTGAACAAACCGTGGGCAGGTCGTGGGCAGGTCGTGAGTTTCACGCTCGGATTTTCCCCCATTCATTTTCATTCCATGCAGAACAAAAAAGATTTAACACGCAACACTCATAAATACCCACGCATGCCCACGAAATGTTTTGATAGCATGCGCATCATTTATTTTCTTCTGGAAAAAATCGGTGCTAAATACCGATAAATCCATGTTTGAAATTCTCGTCACACGCTCGTATTCTCACTTTCCTATCAGAACACTATCAGAAAAGTGCACTTTCCTATCACTTTCCGTTTTCCACATTCTGATAGCAGGAGGGTGATTTATTGGTCGTCGTAGGTTGGCCTATGGAGTGCAAGAGAAGGGGTTAGGTCTAGCGCGTAACTAGCACGCTGGACCCATTTACAACCCATTCCAACGTGTTTAGGCGGTGTCCAGGTACCCTCATATAGCATACCTGCGGCGGGTATCTGGCGTCAAGCAAGAAGGGAAATGTTATGACGCTCAAAAATCCTTCACAAGTCGAATTGTACGGTGAACTGTTAACCAATGAAGAACAATACCGCAAAGAGGTTCGGACCCTGGATGGTCAGCTTACCAGAGAACAAGAACAAGCCTATTTAGAGCGTGCCAGAAATGGAGAGAAAGAGGCGCGTGAAAAGCTTCTTGAAAGCTGTTTGCCATATGTGATGCACCTTGCAGGCAAGTATTCAACCATCACACGGGCAATGCAAAAAAACAATAGCATGGAGTACCTTGATCTGGTTCAATTTGGAAACGTGGTTCTTGTCGAACGCTTTGAACGAGCACTAACAAAACCTAATCCTATGGGGTATCTCAGGGCAGCAATCAGTGGGTTACTTCTCAGTTATATTGAGGAAAATGCGTATGGAATAAAAGTCACACGGACAAAAAAGAATAAAGCGAATGGTGCACCTTTTGAAGTCAAAAGTCTTGACGCTCCTGTTTCGAGAGAGAACAAGAGTACAAGGCCAGTCACGTATGCTGATATCTTGCCTGCACCTGAACCGATGAAGAAGCAAGAACGAGACTACACCCTATTATATCAAGCAATAGAGACGCTCCCCGAACATCATAGGGAAATTGTAACGTGCTTCTATGGGCTAGAATGTGCGCCTGAATTGCTAACCGATATCATGAATAGACAACGCCTTGCGCAAGGAAAAGAACCTGTGAAAGCAGATATTGTTTCAAACACACCGAAAAAAAATGCACTGGCAAGCCTAAAAAGGTTTTTAGAACCTGTCTATGCCAGTGCATAGGGCTAACGATTTGGTGTGTGTGATCTGCGGCTGGATATGGAAGAAAAAGTAACGGGTACCAGGTGCAAGCACACACACAAAAATCGTTAGCAAAAAACGCTCATACCATGTACAACTCCTTCTCTGGAAAGACGCTTGTACCGCTACACACCCAAATCGTTAACCCTCTCTCAATTGGTAACGTGTTCATTTTTCAGTGATCTTACATGCACTATTTTCCCTCTCCCACTGTTCTACACCATTGCGGGCCGGTTCCTAGCTGGCACGTTGCCCAACAAAAGAAAGGAGTATCACTCATGATTGTATGGAGTGATGATTGTTTCAGTTGTCTCTGCAACTTCCCGCACACGATGGAAGCGCATATGCAAGCAGTAAATCAAGCACATGATGAACTGCTTGCAGAGTTGCAGGAATTCAGGCTTCTTTATGCTGATCTTCTCAAGGACGATTTAGAGTGTGATGATCAGATAGATGATATGTAGAAAACCCTTTGGGGTCCGTACTAGTAACACGGACCCCAACCAATACATGCCGATTTTCTGAAGTCGCTTGACAAGCGGTTTCGTAGCACCATTCGATTATTGTTTGATACAAAAAATGGAAGGGCAAGAAATGGATGAAATGTTCCTGCAAGGGATGAGATACAGTGTGAAACGACTGCAAGAGATTGCAGAGAGTCAAGAGGAACACAAGATGAAAGAGATACGGGCAAGTGTGCAACTCTCCCAGTTGCTTCGCCTTGTTGGTGAACACCTTCCCCAGCCGGAGCAACAATTGATCAATCAAGCACTTGATCTGTACGGCAAATTGTAGCAAGAACGATACAGCGGCTCGGACTAGTAACACGAGCCGCTCTTTTTACATAAATATGGCCTTCACATCTCTCTACAAGTAGGTTGAGAGAGGTTTAAAGAAAAACCCGTTTTGAGGTAAAAAAGAGTCGCTATCCAGGCGGCTTTTTTATTGGAAAGGATACAGCAATGGATGACTTGTTAGTAGACACCTTTTGTCATCGATGTGAGAAGAAAACAGATTGTTACCCTGTTGTTTCAAGGGATGATTTTAACCGAACAACAATCCGCGTGCTTTGTGAGACATGCAGGGATACTGTTGTCGATATGCAAACTATCAATGAAAAGTTGGAGAACATACAACGATGGTATCGCCGATTAAGACAGAGTAACAAGCCATATAGCGAGAAAGTAAGTTCGGCACGTGCACACTTGTACACTGCGCTTGAACTGGTTGCAACATCCTATGTTCCCCAACCAGTGCAGGCAAATATTCAAGAGATTTTACTTCTTGATGATCAAATATAACGTAGTGTTACCCAACGGGATAGCGGCCTAAGATGCTTCACAGTCGCATAGGTGACATACCTGGTTACTGTGAAGCATCTTTTTTATTGATGATTAAAAGGGTATTCCATGACAATAAGAGATGCAATTCAAAAGTTTCTTGAGTCACGCGAACTGGATAACTGTACAGATAAAGGCATTAAAACGTACAGGGAACGACTAGGTTACTTTGTAGTCTGGTTAGAATTAACACACGGGCTTGTCAATCTAGGCGATCTACAACTAGAGCACCTACGCGGCTGGATGTCCCATTTAAAAAAGAACATTTCAGCGGCAACGAAAAAACCTCTCAGTGATCGAACCATTCATAGCTATGGTAGAGCCTTATCGGTATTTTGTCATTGGATTGAACGTGAAGAAATGATCGAAAAACCGATAAGCCCACGCTTTAAATTGCCCAAGGTAGAAAAGAAATTTATACCAACTTTCACATCTGAAGATGTGGAGAAACTACTAGAAGCGTGTGAAGAGAGTGAGGTAAACAACAAGCCACATATACGTAAGGCACTAACAGCCCGTAACCGTGCTATTATAAGCCTGTTTATTGATACTGGTATTCGCTTAAAAGAACTGGTTGGTTTAAGGTTAAGTGATCTTGATAAACACTCTTATGTGATTTTAGTCCATCGTAAAGGAAACAAATGGCAACAAGTACCAGTGTCCAGAGATGGTTTTAAACCCTTGCACATTTACCTCACTAAGTATCGTTCTACCCTGGCAGGAACCGATGTTGCACATAAAGATGATGCAGTGTTTCTCATTGAAGGTGGAGAACCGCTCCAGTATGGCGGTGTCGAGGCGCTTTTTAAGCGAATTAAAAAAAGAGCTGGCATAGATGGAAAGAAAGTTTCACCTCACAATTGCAGGCGCTATATGGCAACAACACAACTACGACTGGGTCGTAGTCCATTAGATGTACAACGACAAATGGGGCATACCACTTTAAACATGACTAATGAGTATGCATCTCTGACTGTCGAGCATCTAAAGCGTTCTCATGAGATGTATTCGCCATTAAAAGCTAAGGACCAGGAAGGGGGTGGAACGGCTGAAGACGGTTATTGGAACGCTGAATAATAGCTTTTTGTGGGACTACTGACTAGATAAAAAGTCAGTAGTCCCGATAACGTGAAATGGCTCTACAGGCGGGCTAAGGG
>JACDAE010000014.1 GCA_013695595.1 Ktedonobacteraceae bacterium
TGGCTTCCCTACAGTGATAAGATTTCTGAAGAGGCGTGACTTCTTATGACAACCTGATTGGCACAAAAAGATGATGGACACTCCACGGCTCCCCTTCATCTTGACAGTATCTACACCATTGCCTACACTATACAGGAAGATTATTTGGGATACATACAGAGAAAAGGGGTCAAGCATGACTGATCGCACGGGACAACAGTTTGGTCACTATCGCCTCGTACGCTTGCTTGGGCATGGTGGCTTTGCTGATGTGTACCTGGGTGAGCACATTTACCTGAGCACGCAAGCCGCGATCAAGGTGCTGGATACGCAATTGACCTCCGATGAAGTTGAGCAGTTCCGCCAGGAGGCCCGCACGATTGCTCAATTGGAACATCCCCATATTATACGCGTTCTGGACTTTGGCGTAGAGGAACAAACGCCATTCCTGGTGATGGTCTATGCGCCGAACGGCTCTTTGCGTCAGCACTATCCACGCGGGACCCGGCTGCCACTGGCGAAAATCGTACATCACGTACGACAAAGTGCCGATGCCTTACAACATGCCCATAATGAGAAACTGATTCACCGTGATGTGAAGCCTGAAAATATGCTCCTGGGTAAACATGAAGACGTTATGTTAAGTGATTTCGGCCTCGCGATCGTCACACAGAGTTCGGCTCATGAAGTTGCACGCGATATCTCAGGCACGATCGCCTATATGGCTCCAGAGCAGGCACGCGGCAAACCACGCCCGGCCAGCGATCAATACGCGCTTGGCATCGTCGTGTATGAATGGCTCTGTGGGACGCGTCCATTTGAAGGCTCCTATCAGGAAATAGCGGTACAACATGTCATGATGCCCCCACCATCACTACGTGAGCAGCATCCAACTATCTCTTCCGCATTGGAGGGAGTCGTCATGAGGGCCCTTGCTAAAGATCCTCGCCAGCGTTTTGCGCGTATCAAAGATTTTGCAGATGCGCTAGAGCAAGCCAGCCTGAACGAAAAAAGTATCTCTATCGCACAACCACAGACCCAGGCAAGATCAACGGCAACAATTGTATCCTCCGACAGTGTGAATACAACTTATCGCCTGCCCTCCGATACTGTCTATGCCCTGGCGTGGTCCCCTGATGGCCGGAATCTCGCATCTGGCGGTCTGGAACGGACGGTCCAGGTACGAGAAACAATGTCGGGTGTCAACGTTTTGACCTACCGTGGACATACTGGCAGCATCAGTGCGTTGGCGTGGTCCCCCAATGGCCAATATATCGCCTCGGCCAGCCTGGATAAAACCATTCAGGTCTGGAATGCAACAAATGGGGATCGGATCACGACCTACGATGGACACATCGGTATGATTTATACGCTGGCATGGTCCCCTGATAGCAAATACATTGCCTCGAATAGCGGAGGCGGGACAAACAACACGGTGCAGGTGTGGGAAGCAAGCACAGGCACAACTATCTTTAGCTCACACGATGCTTCATACTGGTCGCGGGCGCTGACGTGGTCTCCCGATGGCAAGTTCCTGGCGGTCGGCTTCTGGCGCGAAGTGCAGTTATGGAATGTGCGCAAAAGATTAAAGACCACCACATACCGGGGCCATAACAACTGGATTCGTGCGCTGGCATGGTCTCCCGACGGCAGACATATCGCATCTGCATGCGAAGATAAGATAGTTCAGGTATGGGACATCACCAAAGAGCGCCCAATCGTCACACAACGGGGTCATAGCGAATGGGTGAGTAGCGTTGTATGGTCCCTTGATAGCAAACATATTGCTTCTGCTAGCAAAGATAACGTGATTTATGTCTGGGACGCAACCACAGGTGCAGTGCTTCTCACAAAGCGCGGGTCGGGAGCATCGGTGCAGGCATTATTGTGGCTACCGGATGGTAAACATATCGTCTCGGCGAGCAGTGACGGAACAATCCAGGTCAAACTCCTTTCCATTTAGCCTTACCCCTGGTCAAAATGCTGAAGATATGCTTTTATATGGGTAGACTATATGCGTGGGTAGACCACACGGGCTTATAAATCGCGCCCCTACATCATTGCATCGGCGTAGGGACCATCTTTAGAGCGTCTAACAATTTATTGATGTGCTCACCAGGGGAAGCTTCTCAATCAATTGATGGACGCAATGAATTGGGTCGCTACACTGACGGGATTGTATCCGTCGATTGATGATTGGCAGAGCAATGGTGATTTTCAATTGTACAATAAAAAATTCATTGGAGAAAGGTGGGAAGCATGGAAGTACGTATTTTGACGGCGAAAGACGCGGAGGCATTCTGGAATTTACGCCTGCGTGCATTGAAAGAAAATCCAGAATCGTTTGGGGCAACCTATACTGAGATTCTCGAACGCGGTATTGCAGGCATCACGCAGAATCTGAACAAACATAACGAGAACGGCGATGACGATGTCACCTTCGGAGCCTTCGACGAGAACACCCTGGTCGGCATGACCGGTTTTCGCCGCGAAACGCTGACAAAGATGCGCCATAGAAGCATCATCTGGGGCATGTATGTGCCTAAAGAGTTACGTCGAAAAGGCGTCGGGAAAGTCCTGGTCGAGGCGGCCATCGCTTACGCCAGAGAATTGCCAGAGTTGGAACAGATCAACCTGGATGTCGTGCTTACCAGCAAAGAAGCTCGCCACCTTTTTATCGCGATGGGCTTCGAGACCTGGGGCGTTGAACACGCCGCGTTCAAGCTGCATGACCGCTACTTCGACGTAGAACACATGACGCTCTATTTGAACAAATAACACGTAAAGGCGTAGTA
>JACDAE010000070.1 GCA_013695595.1 Ktedonobacteraceae bacterium
CGCCATGCCATATATACGCATGATTGCCATCGACATGCTGGGTCACGGCCTATCCAGTGCCCCGGAAAACCCTGCACGCTACACAATTGAGCATTGTGAGGCCGATATTCTCACCGTACTCACAGTACTCGGCGTGACGCCCAGTGAAGCTATTTTGCTTGGCTACTCGATGGGTGGACGGATCGCCCTCTACATGGCCTTTTCACACTTTTTCCGCGCCGTGATCCTGGAGAGCGCCTCACCTGGATTAGCAGATCCGACAGAGCGTGAACAGCGCTGTCACAGTGACGAAATCCTGGCGACCAACATTGAACGCGACGGCATCGCAGCCTTCGTCGCACATTGGGAGCAATTGCCCCTGTTTGCCAGTCAAAGTAATCTACCTATAGCAACACAACAGATGCTCCATCGACAGCGCCTGGCTAATCAAGCACGGGGATTGGCAAATAGTCTGCGTGGCGTGGGAACAGGAGCGCAGCCAGCCCTCCATACCCAACTGCCAACGCTCACGCTTCCTGTCTTGCTGCTGGCAGGAGAAATGGACCCAAAATTTTGCACGCTTGCACGGCAGATGGAGCAGCAGTTACCCTCTGCAACCTTACATATCGTGCCAGGCGCAGGCCACACCATCCATCTGGAGCAACCTGCACTGTTCGCGCAATTGGTCAAACAATTCTGTTTGCATCAATACGTATCCACTCTCCCTGGTTCAGGGTGAAAGTAATCGTAATCCGGGTAGGGGCACCACCTTGCGTGCGCCCGTTTGCCAAAGAGGTATTTGCGGTGAAACGGGCGCACGCAAGGTGACGCCCCTACCCGGATTATTTATAATGAAGTGCATAAAGGAGAAATTCTATGTCCATTGAATGGCAAAAAGTCCGTGACTATACCGACATCATCTTTGAGAAGGCCGAAGGCATCGGCAAAATAACGATTAACCGACCAGAAGTGAGAAATGCCTTCCGACCAGAAACACTGACTGAACTGATCGACGCATTCAACCGTTGCCGCGAAGATCAAGAGATTGGCGTGGTTATATTCACAGGACAGGGCGACAAAGCGTTCTGTTCCGGTGGTGATCAACGCGTACGCGGCGAAGGTGGGTATGTAGGCAGCGATGGCGTTCCTCGCCTCAATGCGCTTGACCTGCAAAAGGTCATCAAATATCTGCCCAAACCCGTCATTGCTATGGTTGCAGGGTATGCAATTGGCGGCGGACACGTGCTGCATCTGCTCTGTGACCTCACCGTTGCGGCGGATAATGCACGTTTCGGTCAGACCGGCCCACGCGTCGGCAGCTTCGATGCAGGCTGGGGCGCAACCTACATGGCCCGTGTCGTTGGACACAAAAAAGCACGCGAAATCTGGTACCTGTGCCGCCAATATGATGCCCAGGAAGCCCTGGACATGGGCCTGGTCAACACGGTCGTTCCCCTGGCACGCCTGGAAGAGGAGACCGTCCAGTGGGCACGCGAAATCCTGGAGAAAAGCCCCATCGCCATCCGCTTCCTCAAATCAGCCTTCAACGCCGATACCGATGGCCTCGCCGGTATACAGGAACTGGCCGGCAACGCAACCATGCTCTATTACATGACTGAAGAAGGGAAAGAGGGCAAAAACGCCTTCCTGGAGAAACGTAAACCCGATTTCTCGCAATTCCCACGCTTACCGTAGATACCGATAATGCATGTGATATGGTAGGGGCCAGATTTATCACGTCCCTACCATATTACATGCATTTATTTATATTTGGAACACCGTTAATCCTCATTCAAACGCAACGTCTGCCCCAGCGATGGCCGTGAGACAACGCGTACCATCATGAGCAACGCCACAACATAGATTGCAATCAGGACAACCAGTGCCAGAGGCAGCGTCGGTGGCACCACAATCGGCGTCGGAAATGCCGTTTGCAGATCGAAAAATTGTGCGCTACTCAGATTGGTATTGAGGCTTGATAGCGTCAACGAAGGGATCACCGTCGCGGAGAGCAATGCCCCAAAGGCTACCCCCAATAATAAACCAATCACATAGACAATCGCTTGCTCCCACATTAATATGCTGGCAACACGTGACGGCGAAGTCCCAAGAGCACGCATGACCGCGAAATTGCCCAGGCGGGTACGAGCCGTCAGCCAGGAAGCCAACAGATTCCCAAGCAGCGCTAGAAACAGCGCCGTCACCGTGCCTATGCGCAGTATTCCACTCAGAATAAGATAAGGAGGATCAGCGTTCAAGGTGGCAAGCAGAGCACGACGATCCACAATGTTTTGCAAAGTCAGCCCAGGCTTATTGATGGTTGTGCGGATACTCCCAAGCGATGCAGCATCATCGCGCGAGCGTAACCAGACATGATTGACGGTTGGCATATTCAACTGCGCAAAGGATGAGACGCCGCTCGCCTTTGCGACTTGCAGATTGACATTGAGGTATGTTTTATAGTCGACGAGAATACCGCCAACGCTCATAAATCCTTGCGTGCCGAACTGAGTGGTACGATCATTGACCGTTGGCACATGGCTCACACTGCCAACCACAATGCCCTGCACTATACTCACCACCTGATTGTCTACCTTCAACTTAAAGGTTGATCCCACTTTCAGGTGCAGCCTCTGCATGGTGGTCGTATCCACTATGGCAGGAATCAGCAGGGTCTTTACGGCACTCTGTTGTTTGCTTGCCAGTTCTTTAAGCAGAACGTTGGTCGTCTGATGATCTTTCTCCACAGACCAGATTACTGTACTACCAAACGTATTCGCGTCAACCGCACGCAAGATGATAGGAAGTGCTGCATTGCCAGCCGTGCCCTGACCTACAAAACCTGCAGAGGCGGAAACAACACCAGGAACCGCACTGTAGTGCTGTATAAGGGTAGTTGGATCATGCGAATTTGCATTACTTATGGCATTGCTACCGAGACTTGCATTATTTGGGATATCGCCACTGAAATCTGCACCAGCCTGATAGGTCACGATATCCTGGATATGCTGCGCTTGCGTTGCCATGTAGACCAGGGTGAATAAGGTAAAAGCGATCGAGAGAGCAAGCAACATGGTCATGCGCAGTGGCTGCCGTGGTGAACGCGACACTTGCGCGAATGCCAGCATAGCAACCGCACCTCGCCCCCGCGCTGCAATATGGGATGCCAGGCGCAAGAGGAGTGGGAAAACACGCAAGAACAAAAGCATACAGCCAATCACCAGAAAGAAGGGCGCAATGATCGAGAGAGGCGTCGTGATCAATGCCTTCGCATCTCCCTGCAGCACAGAACCCAGCCCCGTCAGGTATAAAGAAATGCCATACCCCACCAGCGCAACCACCCCTGCAATGA
>JACDAE010000472.1 GCA_013695595.1 Ktedonobacteraceae bacterium
TTGTGAGACGTGCCAACTTCGACGGCATCCTCGTAGATATCACGATTTATTGCCAACTGTATTCCCGTGTTGAAAAGCGCGAGGGGGCCTGGCGCATTTTGACGCTTGATGTCGTCTATGAAAAAGATACAGTCGTGCCCGCCAATCCTTCAGATCGCCTTGAAATCGACTGGAAAGAGCTGGAGCAGGGGCCGGCTGCCTATCGTTTCTCGGCATATAATTTGCGCAAGATTGGTCGCTCTGTCAGATTTGATGATCTGTATTCGACCGATCGTCCCGAACGCGTTGCCGAACTTTATCGTGAAGCAGAAGAATGGCTCCATCAAGACTAAATCTGTCCCATGAAATATGTGGCATAAGGAACGTGTGCTCGCCACCGCCCGCAGACCCGTCATTGCGCATCGGGTCCACGGGCGGTGGTCGCGCATCATGGACTCCAACTCTTGGGGAAACCGTCATACGAACGCGCTCCAAATACCTATCATACCGCGAGATAGGGTAGGGCACCAGGTGAATCCGGTGCCCTACCCTATCTCGCGCATTTGGCGCTATTTGAAACATCATTTTTGGAAAGAGCTGGTGTCAGGCGACCAGATCTGTCAAACGCCCGTTCGTGACGAGCCAGCGTGCAAATTCGAGGCGACGCTGTTCTGCAAGGATGCGCATTTGTTCTTTTTCAACTTGTTTTCTACGGAACTGGTTGAGATGCTCTACTTGTTTCTCCGTAAAGCCTGCCATGATCAAGCTTGTGCGGTTGTCTTCTTTGTTCATGTGCGTTTCCTCCCTTTGCTCTGGTGTGTCATCTGTTGAAAACGTTCCTGTAAGTGTAGAATAGGGGAACATATTACTCGTTTGTTACCCATAAGATAATTGAGAGGAAAACGTATCTGCCTAAAAAAGAAATGCTACTTGCTCGCTAATACAATTTTCTGGCGCAGCGCATGCATTTCTTTGCTCGGTTCCATGCCTAAATCTCTGCGCAGAGAGCCGTGAAAATGCTCGAATTTGTACATTGCTATCGAGGTATTCCCCTCTTTCAAATGTGTATCGATGATCGCACGAACGGCTGGTTCACAATAAGGATTCGTTGCCAGAGCAAGGTATGCGTGCTCCAGGACTTCTTCCGTCTCGTTGCGCAACTGGTAGATCTGGATTAAGCGTACCAGGACCTGAGAATACATATAACTATAGTGTTGGCGATACGGTTGCAGCCAGGGTTCCGCTTCATCTTCCGGTATGAACCCTAAACTGCAATAGCTCACGATCTTCCGATAGTAATATAAAGCTTTGTTGTAATCTTCGCGACGATCATACATCTTAGCATTCTCAAAGAACTGCTCTACGTTGGAAGTGTCAGTCCACCATTCCTTGTCCATATCAAACCAATAAAAATTATTGGCCTGGCGACGCACAAATTTCGATTCCTGGCGTGAACAGAGTGATGGCTCAAGCAAGTGACGTAAAAAATGGATGGTGACATGAAGATTTCCCATCGCGGCATCGAGTGGCAGTTCGGGCCAGAAAAGGTCGATGAACTGATCCGCTGAACACAATTTCCCCGGATTGAGGACAAACCACTTGAGAAGTGTTTTCGCCTTGCTGCGACGCCACATCGGTTCTTTGATCGCCTTCTCATTACTAAAGAGACGAAATTGCCCGAATGAATAGACGCGGTAGTTCGCCTGCTGTTCGCGTTCACGTGGATGTGTTGCATGAAGCCTATCACTCGGAGTAGGCGCATTTTGGGGTAAGAACATATCCTTTGTCCTCCTGCTTGCTGTGCTAATAAAGGCGTCCTTTTGGCTATGCAAAGGTGCCCGAACTCATCACTTATTGCTCTGGTAACTGGCATGTAACGTCAATGACCTTCAATTACTATTGCATATCCAGGTTTTAGGAGACCTGTTTGTCTATGGAAGGAGGTGTTGATCAACTGACTCACTGAGAAACGCATACGTACAATGTCGTCGACAGCAACAAAAACAAAGCAGTAAGGTTTGTTTTTGTCGGCGCACCTGCCGAAACAGAAAGAAAAACAGATGCAAGATAAAACGTTCGAACAAGCTCTCTCTGAGCTGAATCAGAGGGAGCTGAAAGAAATAACGGATGAGGCCGTCCACTGTTGGTTTACTATCCAACAAGGAGCCACTGTAGCTGATGCTACTGCTCACCTCAAAAACGTCAGAATGAGAGAATCTGTATCCCATGTTCTCTTTTATATCGTTTTGCATTCGCTTTTATACAATGCAAAACAGCACACGTTAATAAGTGACACACGCTACGAAGAACTTAAGAACTACATCGATGGGCTATCAGAGCTTGCGAAGCAACAGTCGTTCAGTGTACCTCTTTGTACTTCCTAGTGCATTTGCACTTGACCTCTTCGGGTTTGAGAGGTAGAATTCCCTTGCTGAGAGCAACTGGAGCTACCATTTCTTCTCGACCTGCTTGAGGGTACTGAAATCTTGAGGGTACTGAAATTACGAATACGCTTCTTCTATCCCGAAAGCCTCGGCCAGCGCTGACGCAAAAGGGTTATTGGCATTTTTGTGCTGCGACCGATAAAAGTTTGTTGTAGAGTGACGAAGGTCATGAGAGAGTTCATGGTTCTGTTGCGAATCCTTATATGCCTGTACATATCTCGTAGAGAAGTGCCTGGGAGAGTTGTCATCAGCGTTGCTGGAAATACTCTCCCTGCTTGAAAGGAGCGCGACATGCTTCTGGTCCTCTGCAATAACGGGCCACATGGCTGGTTTTGTATGCGCCTCCCATGGTGTGGTAGTACTCTTATCTCCTCTTTTCATTGTGGGCCTTCCTCCTCAAACATTACTCAGTCGTTTGCTGATGTGCTTATCCATTCTGTATGGTCAGAGAATACATGGATGTCCTTAACAGGAACTTCGCACTTACTTCGCACTCTTTTTTTCATACTTTATGCGAAGAGAAAAATTCTGCTAACGAGCGAATTTAGGGCCAGGGATCAATCGTGTCAAATTTCTTCTGGTTCATTGTTATCTCCTCATCAGGTACATCAAGGACTTTTCTTTTCTTGATGACAGAATACTGAATGGGAATCAACAATACCTTCGCGTAACCTTAGCACCATATTAGAACTCTTCGCACTACCTTAGCACCACATTAGAAATCTTCTCATTATATTAATAGCAAAAAGATAAAGATGATAAAAACATGAAGAAAGATGCAATTCATGATTGAAAATGCATCTATGCCTAAAATATAATACACCTGTATGGAACTATCTTGTAGAATGACCCATAACCAGAGTAGCCAGACCGTCAGAGTATGTTATGGACTCCAACAATGAGGGGGCCTCCCAGAAGTTGGGTTAATACTCTCTAAGATGGACTCATAAGGCGTTGATAAAGGTTTTGGACTGCGCTTCCTGGCAGGATATCTAGTTCGCGCTGCAACGTGTCGCGGCAACGTTGATATTGGCGGAGTGCCAATCCTCTTTTTCCCTGGCGCAGATAGCAGCGCATCAGCCCGTAGTGGGCCTCTTCCAGGCAATTATCTATCATTAGGGTGTGTTGCCAATGGAGGGCACACTCGTCAAATCGTTCCTGTCTCCAGGCGATCTGGGCCGACTGGCTTCGCGCATCCAGATACATACGGCGTAACTCATCGCGCTTGAACGTACACCAATCGCTGTAAAAAGGCTGCACATAATCGCCCTGGTACAGTTCAAGCATTGTTTGCAATGCCTCGTGAGCTACACTATCATCTTCCTGGCTGAGTGCCTCCTTGGCCCGCACGTGCAGTTGCTGAAATTCTGTGACATCATATGATACATTCGTGCCGAAATATGAAGTAAGATCGAGCGTATAGGTGCTTCCTTGAGAGATGATGCCATGTCCATCGAGTGCTTTACGTAGATAATAGATGGTTGAGTGGAAGGTCTGATTAATCTGCTCATCGACCTCCGACCACAGACCCGTAATGATCTGTTCTTTGCGCATAGGGCGTTCGCAATCGAGCAGAAAGAAAAAAAGCTCCATTGAGCGTGCCATGCGCCAGCGTGTAATTGGTCGATCATCAACAGTAACGACCGGTTCTCCAAGAGCGTGAATGCATATCTTTGGTTGGCTCGTTATTACTTGCACACTGGAAGGTGCTGGTTGCTCTATCTTCAGGATGGTAGGAACTGGGGCAGGGGTCGAGGGTTGCTGTGGTGCAACCTCTAACGTTTCTGGAGCCAGGTCAAGTAAATCCCTTAAGGGTGCCATCTGTGGATGCGTTTCTACTATCTGGTATAAACTCGCCAGATGACGCAGCTCTATGAATACAAGATGTTTGTAGCCATTTTGTACTTTTAGGAGTTGTACAATCTCTTCCATGCGTTGGATCCATTCATCAGTCCGGCCTAGCTCACGTAAGCATAATGCCATGCGCAAGATCGCTTGAATAAGTTCTCGCTTAAGTCCCATTTTATTCAGGGATGCTTCGACTTTACTTAAATGGAAGTATGCATCATCATAGCGCTGTTGATACAACATGATCGTTCCATATGCTAATTCGCATACCGCTTGCTCATAGCTCAGGGATGTCGTATGAATGTCCTGGACATCGACATCCGAGACTAGCAATAGGGCTGTTTCGGCATCACCCATATAAAGATAGGTCATTGCCAGGAAACAGAGGGTGCAGTTGATAAGATATTTATCCTTGATGCGCCGTGCAAGTGCCAGGCCGTCCTCAATCATGTTCAAGGATTGTTCGTAGAGTCCCTGATCCTGGTAAAGTTCCCCAAGTGAGACTTGCGAATAGGCTTCCCCACGCAAGAAATGAATGGGTCCACGAGCCAATGTTAATGCTTGTTTGAAAGCCTCTTCAGCTTCTAAGAAGACCCCTTGTCGTTGTTTAATACCTCCCAGGCGAATGATGTTGTTGATCTTGCCCCATTCGTCATGTAGTTGTTCCCAATAGGCGATCGCACGCGAGATATGGTGCTCTGCCAGGGCGAAGTTTCCTACCAGGCTGTATGCGCTGGCCAGAGCACTATGAAGCTCGGCGGTCTGGCGCTCAATGGTATGGCGTCCCCACAATTGCAGTGCTTTCTGTAGTTGTGCGATCCCTGTCGTAAAATCGCCCAGGAGATTAGCGCATACCCCCAGACGTGTATGGACATCTGCACGCAATCTGATTGCATCGGCTGGCAGGCGCTCCTGTATCTCCTGACAAAGAACGAGCGCCCGGTGATAATCACCATGTTGAAATAATGCTTTACTCCGGAGAATCACAATTTCTATCTGCAATTGCGGAACCTTCTCCGGCTCAATATATTCTGTGATTGCTATTGAGGCGGTATCAAGAAGTGAGAATGCACAGGTCTGTTCGCCAACCATAAGATGAATGTTGGCGCGGATGAGAAGTAAGCGTGGATTACTAATTGTGGTCTTTGGTGATAATTCGTCAATCCAGCGTGCCAGTGTTACGGCGTGTCCCTGTTTCAACATCTGATCGTGGCATTCAATGATCAGATGCGAAACAAGGTCATGTGCATTTGCTTCAAAAGCGTGATAGACTGCTTTTTCATAGTTTTTGTCGGTGCTCAATATGCGTGCGGCGCGTTGGTGAAGCGTAATAAAACGCTCAGGCATCTGCTGCCGTAGATCGTTGTAGAGTAGTTCGCGTAATACCGGATGGCATGTATAGGTTGCGTTTTCATCTTCTCCCCTTCTTGTGACAAAGAGTCCATTTTGTTCAAGGTAGTGGAGATGTCTGGCTGCATCTTGAATACCTAACAATTTTGCACAGAGCGAAGATGTCATTTCCTGTAGCACAGATGCTTCTTTGAGAAAAGAATAGAGTTCTGGATTGCGCTCGAAAACCTCATTCACAACATAAGAGAATAGATGGTGCCTATCTACCAAAAAGTCCTGCTTTTCATTCGCATGACTCCACTGCGGCAGGAACTCTACCCCTCCTAGATGGGCTCCTAAGAGAATACCTGTAATCCATCCTTCAAATGAAAGGGCGAGCTGTGTAGCTTCTGCTTCATTGAACGCAGGCATCCCTTGAAGTAACGCAAAGTCACGAATCTCCTGGGCTGTGAAGCGGAGCAGATTACTGCCAACGCCAACCATCTCGCGGCGCGCAAGGAGTAACGCAAAATCAAGTTCTGGTGTGGCGCGGCTCTCTATAATCAGTACGCAATTCTCTGGTAGTTTTCGCAGCAAATGATTCACCAGCTCATTTACTTCCTGGCATTCATTTATTTCCTGGTAATTGCAAAGCACAAGCACAAAACGTTCAGTGATCTCTGTCTCAATGGCGGCGATGAGTGCATCAATCATTGCTTCGTAATGAAATCTCGCGGGCCCCTCGGTATCTGCTGCTATTGCTGAGGTCAGTAATGAATCCAGATTCGAGCCAAATTGAGGAAAGCGCAAGCGTATACTCATCAGAAGAGTTTCAAGGAATGTATTTTTGTCGGCATCCATGCGCTCCATAAAATACCAACAACATGTTATATTTGTATTACGGGAAAAATCAGCTAATAGTGTCGTTTTCCCATATCCAGCTGGTGCATAAAGTAGCACCAACTTATAATGAGGAAATCCTTCTGCTGGTCCTGTTGTCACTTCTCTCAAACGTGTAACGAGCGATTCACGATAAAGGATTGTTGGAGGTAATGCAGGGCAGGTGATTTTCCTCATCTCATGAGCAATACTCATGATTTCCCCCTTATTTCGATGAAGCGATGGTGTTTGGCACCTTATTCAGACTGTTGGCTCAGTCATTCTTTTGTCAGAAAACATTTCTTACTCCTACTGTCATAGTAGGAGTAAATAGTTACACAACCAACTCAAACCCCATGTTTCCAGGGTCAGAGGAGTTTTGTGGAGTTACTTCTGTGTAAAATCTTTGACTTCTAAGGCATAAAATAATGCACTGAGCCTGATAAGCACACGGCACAAAGTGATAAGACAACTTTCCCAAAACGGGAGTCTCCCCTTCTGCAAAGAACAATTTTAACAGAAGGTGAATTTCCCCCCTGGCAGAATCCCGATCTCTTGCGGCTCATTTATCCTGTCAAGAAGGATTTAACTATCAAGTTTCCATTACAATGATATACTATTTAAGTTAAAAATAAAAGTGCTTTTAACATTAAATTTCTTTTACATCTGCCCTTTCATACATTTCTTTATCGTTTCTCAATTAAATAATATGAAAAGCTGAAAAACCGACTATAGTATTTTATTTTATGATAGATATTTAGTTAAAAATATGCAAAATATGCAAAATTGCTTTTATACTATATTTTAGCTATTTCGATGTTACCTCTGGCTTACTTTGTGGTTAAGTCTAACGTAATTCATGTGCCTACTATGATGCTTAGCCGAAATGTTGTGTGGTGCAAATAGCCCAACACTATACTGGTAGCTTTGTTCGCCAGTGAAACAAGGGCATCACCTCGCTGTTCGGTGAAGGGAGGTAGGCTTGATATGAACCCGAAACCACTTCAGTTTATGGAGCAACGGCTTGATGTGTTACGTAGTCACCACCTTTACCGACAGTTAAGAACAGCCTCAGCCGGCTCTGAAGCGTGGTTGACCATCGAAGGCTGTCCCATTCTCAACTTGAGTTCTAATAATTATCTAGGGCTCGCCAGTCACCCGGACTTGAAAGCTGCTATTGCTGCCGCCGCCATTGAAGGTGGTGGTATGGGGTCTTCACGGCTTATCGCTGGTAGTAGTGAACAACATCATTTATTAGAGGGGCGCTTTGCTCACTTCAAACGTGCTGAAAGTGCTTTATTATTTACGAGTGGCTATACCGCAAATGTAGGTGTCCTCACCTCTCTGGCTGGGCCGGACGATCTTATTTTTAGTGATGAGCTTAATCATGCCAGTATTATCGATGGATGCCGCCTCAGTCGAGCATGCTGCCAGGTCTATCCACATGCAGATGTTGCAGCCCTCCAGGCGCTTTTTGCATCCTCTGTACAATCCGGGCACACAGGCAAGCGAATTGTTGTCACCGATACGGTATTCAGTATGGACGGTGATCGTGCTCCATTACAGGCGATTGCCGATCTGTGTCGTCGCTATGATGCCATTCTTGTTGTTGATGAGGCCCATGCAACTGGCTGCATCGGCCCCGGTGGGCGCGGTCTGGTTGCTGAAGCCAATATACAGTATGCAGCAACGATCTCTATGAGCACTTTGAGCAAAGCATTGGGTAGCTTTGGTGCTTTTATAACGGGACCGGCTCTTGTGAAAGAATATCTTATTAATGTTGCACGTAACTTCATCTTTACGACAGCTCTGCCACCGGCAGTTATCGCCGCTTCGCTGGCCGCCGTCAATGTTCTGGAGCAGCAGCCAGCTCTCGTTGAACAATTACAGGAGAATGCTACCTTTTTCCGTGCCGGTTTGCAAGCGATGGGCTTCAATACACTTACCTCCAGCACGCATATTATACCGATCCTGATCGGTGACTCCGCGTTGACGTTGGAGATGTCGGGCGAACTCTTACGCAATGGGATCTTCGCGGTCGCTATACGTCCGCCAACGGTTCCTGCCAATACCGCGCGTATTCGTACCAGTATTATGGCTACCCATAGCCGGTCCGATCTGGAGTACGCGCTCTCGGTGTTTGAGCGCGTCGGAAAACGTCTCCATTTACTGTGAAATGAGCCTGCCCCAGCGTCAAAAACGTTGGGAGAGGCGTAGGGGCGTCAC
>JACDAE010000143.1 GCA_013695595.1 Ktedonobacteraceae bacterium
GAGGTAGGATGTGTGGCCCCCTGGGCCGCACATCCTACCTCTCACACAAAACGGCTTGTGAAGCGCCGTAGGCGCTGAAGAGTCTGCAAAAGACGACCTGAATAGACACCTTTTTTTAGAGATGGAAGCATTTACCAGGAGCATCTGCAGATAAGAGGAAAAAACCTCTTATCTGCAAGAAGCCATAGCAAAAGTTCTAGTAGAAGTATGGAATTAAAACAAACGTTTGACCACATCGTTTCCTCACTATCTTCACATCGTTACCTGATCATCTACTTCTCTTTTGTGTCCTTTTGCGCAGAATATCTTCGGTTGAGCCAAAGAACTTTGTGGGCTGTACGCGTATGGCTGCGCCCGTGGGGCAAGCCTGTACGCATGCTTGATCATTGTATCCTGCACAGAGATCACATTTAATGGCGACCTTTTTGCGCATCTCATCATAGCCATTGACGGGCAATTGTACAGGTTTCAATGGGCCGGAGGTGACTCGTCTCTCCAGTGTGGCCTGGCTGTTTGCCATGGGGAGAGATGGGCGTGTGCGTTCCTGCCCTGAACCTTTTGTAAAGAAGCTCGTAAAGCGTTTGCGGGATGAGGTTGAAATGGCCTCTTCATCAAGGTCTACGATCGAGATTGCGCCATATGGGCAGCGTTCAGCGCAGATGCCACAGCCGATACAACTCTCGGTGATGTACACTTCCCCATTAGGCCGTCGCGCTATGCCTGCCCGGCTACATAACATGCACACAGGGTCCTGGCACTGACGACAGGCGGTCGCGATACTGATATTGCCAACGACCATCCCTGTACGGTTCATGCGCGAGTGTCCGTGGCGGCGGGCACATGCCTCTTCACACTCGTTGCAGTGGATGCATTTGTCCAGGTCGATTACCAGCACTTCTGTCCCCTCAACGACCCCATCACTGATGAGTGCATGCAGTCCTGCTCGTACAGCGGGTGGTGCAGGTGCTTTTTTTGCAACGCGTGGATTGATGAGTGACTCTTCAAAGATACGGCTCTGTGCGTTAGCAGTACTCTCAATATATTGATTTAAGCGCGTGGTAAAGCGTTGCCCTATCTCAGGATAGCGTTTAAAAAGGGCAAGCAGAGCGGGGCGCGGGACTTCCGCAACACGCGTGCGTGTGATTGCCGTCACAGTCACAGCCCGACCATCACCCAGGAGATCCAGGCCACCCGCAAAATAGTCTCCACCCTGGCGGTAGGCAATAATACGCTCACCGTAGCTCCCTTGTTCCGTTTGCTCGGTCGTCTGCCGCGCAACTTTGACGAAGCCTTCCAGTAAGACATGCAGAGTTTCACGTGCTGGCCGCCCTTTGTATGCTTTGTCCGCACGCTTGCGCTGGCTACTGAGATCGTCCTCACTAAACAGGCATTCGGCGCGATCATAATGCTGGACATTGGTTTGTTCAACAAGGGTGTGGATATCGGCATCAGAACCCCCTTGAAAGAGAGCCATGCGCTTTAAGATACCTTCGATGGAGCGTACATTGTTGAGCTGCTCAAAGAAGTGGCGGGTTTTAGGAACAAGTTCCATAAAGTGTTGAATGACCTGTTCCGGCACCTGCAAGATAAGAGCTGGCGTCAGGGTGCTGATAGTTGTATCATACGGTTGCCCGGTAAGCATCCCATACTCGCCTGTGTATTCTCCCCGGTTGATGATGGCGACTTGCAGCTCTTTCCCTCTGGCCTCAGTCGTGGATACCGAGAGGCGACCTTCGAGGAGAATGTACAGATCGCGTCCGTATTCGCCCTCGCGTAGCAATGTTACCCCGGCCTGAAGTGTCAGGAGCTGTGAATGAGCAAAGAGATGCAACAGGTAATTCTCCGGGATCAGTTGTGTATTCCCCAAAATAGGTTGTTCACGCAAACGATTAATGAGCCGAGGGACCGACCAGCCAGGGGGAAGAGCGTCAATAATATAGCACACATCGATCTCGCTATCCCAGGGCGATCCCAGGCGCTGTTTCAATGAGAGCATCAAGAGGTCGCGGTGGTTATCGACCGGGCAGACAGGAACGCAGGAGCCACACATAATACATTCGTGTGTAAAGTTTGCCACCAGAGAGGTGATCTCATCGGAGACATTGGCATGGTTAAGGTCGGCCATGATGATCTGCGTGGACGAAGGGAGTGGGCAGGCGTTCATACAGCGATTACAGCCAACGCACATGTCGATCTCGAATTGTACACGCTTATCGCTGAGTGGTTCTATGTTACTACGATGGCCTATTGTGACAGCCTCAGGTTTCTTCGCGCTCTCTTGCACCGGGTTTGTAAACGGTATCCCTTCATTAATATAAGGGCCAGGTTGATTGATCTGCCGCACAGATTGTTTTGGGGAGAGTGAGCAATAGATCAAGGTGTTGCCGATAACGATGCGATCGCCATGTGAAAGGTGGTAGGGATTGCTGATGCGTACCTTATTGACGAATACGCCGTTGCTACTATTGAAGTCGCGGATATAGAGGCCATCGGGTGCGGTAAAGAGCTCCGCGTGTTTGCGCGATGCCGCGGTATCCTGTAACACAATCGCGCAATCTTTGTCGCGCCCCATGGTGAGGCGTTTTCCAGCCAGTTGCTCAGGGGATAGCGGTAGAATGCGCGGCTCTGCACTTTTCATAAGGAGTATCAGCGAAGATGTTTTGCGCGCGCTGGCGAGAAAGGACTCAGGAATAGAACGTCCTGTGTTGAGCTCAAGAGGTGAGCCGAGAATATGTTGCAAAGGGTTCGCTGCGGTCTCATCAGAGTTCTGAGTCATAGCCAGTTGGGCGGTGGCAGGTGACATTTGACGTAGTTGAAAGCGAAATTGCACATCTCCAAAGCGGATTGTGTCATTGGGCTGTAGTGTATGAGTTTTGTCAGGAACCAGTGGTTGTGTATTGACAAAGGTTCCGTTCGAGCTATTGAGATCGCGCAGAATATACTGGCCGTTGATAAAACGAATGACCGCATGTTTGCGTGAAACCGAGCTGTGCTCAAGCGTAAGGGCTAATCCCGCCTGACGACCGATAAGGCTGTTCTGGGACTGTGGATCAAGGCGCGTCTCTCTGGTTGCTACCTTTACCTTTGGATGTGGGAGTGGGATCAGGTAAGCAAGCGAGATGGCCTCTTTTTCGCCAGTGCCGGTGGTATCAAAAATGGCAGCGGGCGCATGTTGTTTGTCGAGCCACTCTTCCAGGTCGAAATCCTCAGTGAACAGGCTGGTAAGGATGGGCGTCATATTCACACGGGCATCGATGGCGCGTTTAAATGCCAGTGCTTGTTTGCGCTCACCGAGAAAAAGTGCCCCGATGGGCATACCATCTTGCAGCAACACTTTACGGTAACTGCGTGGTGCAGGTGCGGCGATGATTTCCTGGTAGGAGTGGGCGTGATCAAGAGAGTCAGGTTTTTGAGATGTAATGCCAAGCGAAACAAAATCTAAGCCATAGAGGAAGGTTGCATTATAGAACGTACCGGGCTTTGTGCCATCGTACTGATTGAGCATACTCTGTGCGGCGATCCGAGCCTGTTGGATGGCCGGGAACCACTGCCCCAGGACGCGTGTGTGACCCGTAGTGGGATCGGTTGTTTCAGTAACATCTCCGACTGCATAAATATCGGGCGCATTTGTACGCATGGCCGCATCTATTCTCACGCCCTGCCCACAGGCGATGCCGCTTCCCTGGATGAAGTCTATATTTGGTGCAATGCCAATTGCGATGAGCAGCAGATCACACGGAATGCGCGTATCTTTGTTCGTGACAACACGGGTAACCTG
>JACDAE010000146.1 GCA_013695595.1 Ktedonobacteraceae bacterium
ACCCTCATCGCAAAGATGTAGGCCACAAACAGAATGCCGACGCACCATGCAAGAGCAACCCATATCTCATGAGACACTGGCTGTCCAGACAGTAACGCACGGATGGTTTCCACTATCGCAGTCACTGGCTGGTTTTCGGCAAAGACCCTGACGACCAGTGGCATCGACCTGGTTGGCACAAACGCTGAGCTGATCAAGGGTAGGAAGATAATCGGATACGAAAAGGCTGTTGCGCCGTCTATCGATTTGGCGGTCAGTCCGGGAATCACTGCGACCCAGGTTAAAGCCAGCGTAAACAACGCGAGTATGCCAACGACGGCAAGCCATGACAGGATGCCCGCCGACGAACGAAAGCCCATAATCAACGCGACGAGAATGATGACCACAACCGAAATCGCGTTGGATACCAGCGAGGTCAGGACGTGTCCCCACAGCATGGTGGAAGGGGCAATCGGCATGGAACGAAAGCGCTCGAATATCCCCCGTTGCACATCGGTAAACAAGCGGTAAGCCGTATAGGATATCCCGCTCGCAATCGCAATCAGTAAGATCCCAGGTAACACGTAATTGACATAATTAGCTGTCCCGGTTTGAATGGCACCGCCGAACACATACACGAACAGCAACATAAACGCAATAGGCATGATCGTGACCGTAATGATGGTGTCCATACTGCGGAAAATATGGCGCATGGAACGACCAAGCATCACGCTCAGGTCGCTGAAAAAGTGTTTCTGTATCGTTTCCATTTATTGTTCCTCCTTTTTGCCAATGATGGCAAGAAAGATCTCCTCCAATGTCGGTTGTTTCTCCACATACTCCACCGAAGCCGCTGGAAACAGCTTTTTGAGCTCCACGAGCGTGCCGTTAGCGATAATCTTTCCCTCATGGAGAATGGCAATGTGATCAGCAAGCTGTTCAGCCTCTTCCAGGTTCTGCGTGGTCAAGAGAACGGTTCTGCCACCATCAGCAAGTTCCTTCACCACTTTCCACATCTCGAGGCGTGCCTCGGGGTCAAGCCCGGTGGTTGGCTCGTCAAGGAAAATGATCTGCGGTTTTCCCACAAGGCTCATGGCGAGGTCAAGCTTGCGGCGCATACCGCCTGAATACGTCGACACCCTGCGGTTGGCGGCAGCGGTTAAACCGAAGCGGGTTAGCAAATCGTCGGCAACCTGGCGCGGATGTTTGAGGTGTCGGAGCCTGGCGATCATGATCAGATTTTCTTGCCCGGTCAAAATCTCATCCACGGCGGCAAATTGCCCGGTCAGACTGAGTGATTGCCGCACGTGGTCTGGCTTTGACGCCACATCAAAGCCGTTGACGATGGCCGTTCCGCCGTCCTGTTTGAGCAGCGTGGTGAGGATTTTGACAAGCGTTGTCTTGCCCGCGCCGTTGGAGCCAAGCAGGGCAAAAATGCTGCCCTGGTTCACGGTGAAATTCACGCCTTTTAAGACATTGAGCTGCTTGTATGATTTTTGTAAATCTTTTACCTGAATTGAAATGTTTTGCACAATATTCTCCTCATGATAATACAGTAACCTTTGATACATCAGCTCCCATGCCCTTGAGCGCGGCATACGTTAACTTATCCATCGTCGCGCCGTCAACGTGAATGGATTGAATGGCACGCTTCATAGACCAGAGGCCCACCGGGCGGAAAGACACATTTTTAAGGGTCGCGCCCTGAAACGAAACACCCTTCAGTGCCGGCAGGTCAAACGTGACGCCGAGAAAGGTCTGCCCATCAAGTCGCTGTCCGCTCAGGTCGCAATAGTGGAAGTCCACGCCGAGAAAGGTACAGCTTTCAAAGGTCGTTTTTCGCAGGTCGCAATAGTTGAATTTGACATCCGTCAGCTTGACGCCGATGAATGTTGCTCCGACCAGCCCCGCCTTGCTGAAGTTGGTGCGCACCAGGATGGCTTCACGGAAGTTCGCATCCGCAAGGTCAAGGGTGGAGAAGTCGCAATCGGTCAGATTGGCGCCAGCAAAATTGGCTTCACGGACATCACTGCTCCGAAACGAGCTCCCGGTTAAGTCTGCGCCCGTAAAGTCAGAGCCGCGCAATGCACTCGCGTGAAACTTTCCTTGATGCGCAATCACGCCTGCAAAGTCGCTCTGTGGCAAATTGCTTGCACTCAAGTTGATTCCCACCTGCCGCTCCAGCGTGTGGGAGAGGTTGGCGACCTCCTGGACGGTTTGTTCAATGTCGCCGATACTCTCAATGGTCATGGTAAAGGCTGTTTCATCATCCTTGCCCTCGGCTTTGAGTTCACGGAAGCGCTCCTGCAAATCGGAGAGCAGATCAGCCTTTAATTCGGCGGCGCTTTTGACCCCCTCGTATGGAGCAAAAACGCCGTTGACATAGTTTGTCAATTTCTCATTCATAACAACACCTTTCCTTTACAAGAGGGTATCCAGCACGCGCTTCGCGTACTCCCAGTTGCTTTTGTTGCGATCGTACGTCGCTTTCCCTTTTTCAGTAATCCTGAAATATTTTCGCCTTCCGCCTTGAGATTCATCGCCCCAATACCATTCGATATCACCGTCCACCTCAAGCCGCCGGACGCTGGAGTACATCGTGGCTTCCTTTAATTCATATTCCCCACCTGAGCGCTCAGCAATCAGCTTGACAATCTCGTAGCCGTAGCGGTCAGCCTCCGATAAGAGCCGTAAAATCATCGTATCGGTATGTCCGCGCAGCAGGTCGGAGGTAAGTTTGTTTTCACTCATATCATCACCTCGTATTTGGATTATACATCATAGTACTGTGATTGTCAAGGTACTATTTCAATGGTAATACTTTGTTTGATAAACAAGCTCTCTGTTCTTTATTTGACACCTTCTGGATGACCTCATAGATTAGTACTGTTGAGCAAACGACCGATCAGCTTTTTCTCAGGCATGCGGATGGCCTGGAAAGGGCTTCTCTCTCTATTTGTGCAACAAGGTATAGTGGAGATAGATGAAGGATATGAGAGGAGAGAAACCATGGAAAATCAGAGAGAAGAGCATTTGAATGAAGCATCTTCTTTGGAGCAGCAGACACTTGCGGCTACCTTGCGAGCCCTGGCTGATCCTGCTCTGACCCGTCTGGAGGCAGACGATCTCTCTGGTGCCGTTCTACGGTGTCTCCGTGAGATCATGACCGTCGATAATCTTGCCATTTTACTCCTGACGGAAGATCATACGGCCTTACACATCCATACCGTGCTTGGATTAGAAGAAACGGTAGCGCATGAAGTGCACGTTCCTCTTGGGTATGGCTTTGCTGGGCAAATTATCACTCAAGGGGTTCCTCTCATTGTCCATAACACCTCTATGCTTGAAATCATCACCCCCCTGCTTCGTGAAGAGTTGAGCTCATTGTTGGGAGTGCCATTAATTGTGCATCAGCAGGTGATCGGGGTCCTTCATGTTGGTACGAAGCGCGAGTATCTCTTTACCGATGCGGATGTTGCCTTATTGGTGGATGTTGCGGATTACCTTGCACAAGCCTTTGAGCGGACGTTGCTGATCGAAGCTGAACAGCATGAGTTTGAAGAGTTAATCGAGGCTCAATTGTGTGCTGTTATAGAACTGGTACAGGCACAGCAACGAGTAGAGATAGAACTGATGGAGGCCCAACAGCATGTGGCAGGAGAATTGGTGCAGGCCCAACAACGGGTGGCGATAGAACTGGTTGGAGCGCAATTGCACACTGCAGTAGAACTGATTGGAGCGCAACTGCATACCGCAGTAGAACTCGTTGGAGTACAACTCCCTACCGCAGACGAACTGATAGAAGCACAACAACACGCAGCGGATGAACTGATGGAAACCCAACAACGGGTGGCAATAGAATTGGTTGGAGCACAATTGCATGCAGCAGGCGAATTGATTGAGGCTCAACTGCGGGTGATCGGTGAACCGGTGGGGGCGCAAGAGCATACAGCAAGTGAGCTGCTGGAAGAACAGCAGCAAGCCGCAGGCAAACTGGTCGGAGCACAATTACCTACCGCAGGCGAACTGATGGAGGTACAACAGCGTGTAGCAGGAAACCTGGTGGCAACACAACAACATGCAGCAGGTGAACTGATGGAAGCACAATTGCAGAGAGCGATAAAACTGGTCGGAGACCAACAGCAGGTCGCGATAGAATTGGTGGAAGCCCAGCAGCAGGTGGCAATAGAACTGATAGAAGAACAGCAGCGTATGCGTCTCAAGGCTCTTGAGCGAATGAACGAACTCGAAACGATTTTCAATGCGATTATGGATGGGATCGTTGTGTATGATGAACACGAGCATATTGTTCGCTCAAATCGAGCTGCACATCATCTTTTAGGGATAGAAGCGCATCCAGTCGAGATGAGCAATGACTTCTCCCCTTCGTGGATAACAACCTATCAGTTGCGAGATGTCTATGGGCACCCATTTTCAACTGAACACCTTCCCCTCAAGTGTTTATTGCGTGGAGAAAAACTAGCGTCAAGGCAAGCAGTCACGGTGCATCTGCACACCCTTGATGCTCGTGACGTCCAGATTGGTATCACTGGTGCTCCTTTATATACTCAAGAAGGGCACCTCTATGGAGCCGTCTGTGTGCTTCGCGATGTGACCACACGAAAACATATGGAGCGGCGTATCGAGATTCTTGATGGGCTTCTTCAGATGGTGGAACTCCTCGTCAAGTCGTCTGCACAGAAAGAGCAAATGGTCACACCGGACGATCCTACGCTGGTCATCCAACAGATAGAAAGCAACATCTTAGCCCTGGCCCAGCGTCTTCTTGGCTGCTCTCATGCCATCATCATTGATATTCATCCAGGTGTCCATATCTTATCTCCTTTGGCACAGGTTGGCTTCTCCACGCAACAAGAACAACGCTTGAGAAGCGCTCTCACAGGTGCTCCTCTGAGCCTGCTCATCACCGATCCCAGTCATGCCGCTCTTCTGGAGAAGCACGAAAGTTTGCCTTTTCATATCACTCAGTCCCCACTTTTACCCTATCTTTCCCCATTGAGCTCTGCACCCAACTGTTACCTGGTGCCAATTCATATCACCCATCATCTCATCGGCTTGCTTGGTATTGTGTTTCCCGATGGTGCCTCCCTGTCAAATTCGGGAGGGGTTGCCTTGATCACCGCTATCGGCAAATTGTGTGCTTTAGCACTGCAATACGAGCAACAAACCATCGAACGTGATCAGGTCATGGCTGCCAGGGTCTTTCTCAACGAGCAACTGGAACAAGTGAATAAAATGCAAAGCGACTTCATCTCAGTGGTCAGTCATGAATTTCGTACGGCACTCACAACGATCGAGGGATTTAGTACTCTTCTTCGTGATGAGGAGTATCCCAGTAACGACGTGAAGGAGTATGCAAACGACATTTATATCGATGCTCTTCGCCTGCATCGTATGGTCACAGATTTATTGGACGTAGAACAGATGAAAAAAGGCAAGATGCAGTTGCATATGGAAGAGGTTGATATGAATGTGCTCTTAGCCACGATTGTAAAGCACATGGAACTGGTCTCAATACGTCATACGTTGCGCCTTTCTCTGGATGAGAAACTCCCTCATTTTGAAGGAGACCCTGATAAGCTTACCCAGGTCATTACCAATGTGCTCTCCAATGCCATCAAATATTCGCCTATGGGAGGGGATATTTTGATCATTAGCCGCCGAGAGGGAACATCGGTTCACGTGAGTATCCAGGATCAAGGCACGGGTATTGCATCGGAGCGCCTCGAAACGATTTTTACGCCTTATAATCGGATCGCGTCAGAACAAACGCGCTATATCCAGGGCACGGGCTTAGGGTTATCGCTGGCGCGAGAAACCATCCACTTGCACGAAGGCACAATCTGGGTAGAAAGCATTGTGGGGCATGGTTCAACGTTTCATATCTCCCTCCCCTTTGTGCGCGTCAATGAAGAAATTGGCCTCAAAGGAACGTAAACGCAGGACTCAAGGCTCGCATCGGCTCTCTCCGTCTGGGTTCAAAAGGACTCATGCTCGATACCTCGCGTGGTATCCCTATGGGCCAGTTGCTCTCTACACCAACTATCTTGGAGATGGAAAGTATCGGCAACGATGACGAGAAAACATTTTTGATAGGCGCGTTGCCTCACCTAAAAACTGCCTCACCTCATGTGCTGGCTTTACCTCACTAGTTCTTTGTATTGCCCGTTAAGACCGGGCTATCCAGCAATGCCAGCAGGTGACTCAAGGTTGGTATGGAAGGAGAGGACATCTGGAGTTGTGCCAGAACATCTCTCGCAACCAGGCGCATCTCATCATGGGCCGCATTGGCATGAGGAGCCATTGCGAGTGTACCAATCGTTGTGCGAAAGGCATGTTGCCAATAGAGGGCAGCAAACCACATAGGCATCCAAAGAAAAATCAGCTTTAGATTGAAAGGCGCGATGCTGGTCCCTTGCACTTGCAGGGCCTTGAACCCTTCACGAATAGCCTTGACCATCATCACAACACTCTTGCGTGTATGTCCAAGCCGAATACTGTCTCCTTCTGTTGTGGCAAGTGCCGCCGAAACACACGCGACAAAGACGGCATGCGTTTTGAGCCATGACTGCATATCGGAGCTGAGTGTAACCGCGAAACCTGCCTTCTTAAAGGCCGTAGCCAGTTCTTCAAGACGTGGGGTCACCTGCCCATTTACTTCACCCATGGTTGTCTGCTGCTGCTGAATGAGGACGTACCGGATATCCTCTCCCTGTCGTGTCCCTCCCACCGATGGAAAGCCAAGGAGCACACGCTGCGGTTCAATGCTCTCCAGTCGTTGCATGCCAGCAGGATTATTGAGCATGAACAGCACAGTGGGAATCTGATGATTGGCCGCAATGTCCGGTAAGACGGATGCGAGTTGGTCCATCCGCACCGCCACGAGCACTACATTATAGCTATCTGTTGCAGCTAGATGATCGATGACAGAAACCTGAGTTGTTGTACGTTGTCCGGTAGCTGCGTCTTCAAGAACAATGCCCTGTGTCTGTAGTGATACCGCGCGTTGCCCTCTAGCAAGGATCGTCACATTGTACCCCGCCTCTTGTAGTCGGGCCGCATAGACGCTCCCAATGACTCCTGCTCCATACACGAGAATATTCATTTTGCTTTTTTCTTCACTGGGCACCTTGCTGGTGGGCTTCGACAAGCCAGAGCCAGGTATCGATGCTCCGTGAGATCTCGGTGAAGAGGGCAGCGCTATCAGCGTCGATCAGATCCGTCGCCTGTCCAATCGCATAGCGAACATGTTTGCCGAATGAGGCGAGTACCGTTGCAACGGCTTCAATGTGGCCATCCCCGTTTGCAACCTCAAGCGGATACCTGTCGAGTGATGTTCTACGCGTGACGACATACGCTGTTCCATCGGCATTGCCACCGAGCTGCACAACCCGCTCGGCGAGCAGATCAACGTATGCATCAAGGTCATGGGCAATCTGGCCGAACAGGGTGCGGAGCGCCATAAATTGTGGGCCTTTTACGTTCCAGTATGCTTGTCTGGTCTGAAGCATCAGGTCAACGCTATCGGCCAGGCGACGATTTAACAACTCAATCAGCTTCGCCCGCTGCTCTTCGGGAAGGCTATTGCGCGTTTTGTGCATGGCGTGTACCTTCTCTTTTCTGGCAGTATGTACGTCGTTGCATACAATACTGGTAGTTTCGCAAGAGAGAAAAGATCAGGTCATCTCTCTTACATCTTTTTAGGGAGGATCTCTCTGGTTCTAGCATACCAGTTGTGCGTGAGAAGAGGCGTGAGAAGGCGCGTCAACTCATGGCTCACCAGTTGATGAATGCGGAGCCTGGAAAGTTGTCAGTAAAATAGGCGTCCTTCATCAGAGCGGTGCGCAGTCGAGGGAGTGAGCGATAGAAGTAGGTCTTCACCGTGGGTTGTGGGATGTCGAGGATACGTGCGATTTCTGTAAAGCTTAGATGTTTGAAACTGTGCAGATGCACAATCGCCCGCAACGACGACGGGAGAGTGAAAAGAGCTCGTTGCAGACTCGCTTGTATCTCAAACATTACCGCGACCTCTTCTGGTAGTGGATTTGGATCTACTATACCGTCAAGTGGAGATATGTCTTCTTCTGTCTCGTCCATAGCCAGTGTTGAGAGATACAGCGCTGATTTGCGGCGGTGCTTGCGCAATGTATCAAAGCAACGATTGCGGGCAACCCGAAAGAGCCAGGGCTTGAGTGATCCCTCGGTGGCGAGTGTAGGCAGGCAGAGATAGAGTTGCAGAAAGACAAACTGCAACACATCATCAGTCTGATCTGTGTCTTGCAAAATATTGCGGCTATAGCGAAAGAGCGGATTATGGTATCGATCAACGAGTGTCTCAAAGGCACCTTGATCGCCTGTGCGTGCCTGTTTCACCAGATGCCCATCGGAGACTTCCGCTTCTGGTGGCTGGATGTATTCCTGTTGCTGCAAGGAGTGCATCTTCTCTATCCTTTCTACCTCTCTCGAAAGAAACAGTCTTGCTCAATTGGGCCCTGTTTGTTCTCTCCAGATAGGCTCACCCTTCTCTAAGAGCATACTGGCAGAGCGTGAGAAAGAGCGTGAAAAAATATTCACCATCGTCTCTTTTTTGTTGGAAGTGGAAGAGACGATGGTGAATATACGAATCTATAGGTTACAC
>JACDAE010000179.1 GCA_013695595.1 Ktedonobacteraceae bacterium
GCATATTGCACGTTTCGATGAGGGAGATTCCTATGCATCTCAGTATACTTCGAAAACCAGGGAGCACCTTTTTGCTAACCTCGAAAAACTTTATGAACGCTGCGATGCAGTCGTCGTCTCTGATTATCGTTATGGCCTTCTCTCTGAAGAGGTTACCGAACGATTACAAGCTCTGCAACACGCTCATCCCAAAGTGATCCTTGTGGATTCCCAGGCATTAACACGCTTTCGCCATTTTCTAGCGACAGTTGTCACCCCAAATTATCAAGAGGCTCGCCTCTTATTAGAAGAAATCAATCATGGGTCATCCCGAATTTTGAGAACGGGCGTTCGACAAATAAAGCTGCGGAAGAAAGGATGCAAGAATTGGTAAAAGGTTCATCTTTTGCCACAAAAAGCTGATTGCCCAGCGAATCCGATAAAGCGGTATCTTCGCTTTTTGATACCGCTTTCCTGTTCGATGACAGCCATGCCGTAAAAGATGCTTTCTACTTTCTTCAAGGGCAGGGTCGCAGAGAGAGAGTAAATAGCTGTATGCCAGCGTCACCAGCGAAAGCAGTTTTTCGCGTGCATCCCACGATCTCAGGCACACGCTCTCCACGCCCATCTCACTCTTCTTAAAACGAAACATTTCTTCTATCTTCCATCTCCTGGCATACATCATTATCACTTCCCATGCCTGCTCTTCCGTTTCTACTGGCAAATTGGTGAGTAAATACCAAGGGTCTTTTTCTCCACGCCCAACAACTAACCATAACGGTCCTGCATATGCTGCATGACGAATCGGCATCCCTACCACGCTTTTTTTACTGTTTTCTTCCCTTGTACCATTTCTATCTCTCTCTGACCCCAAGACCTCTTTCCTCTGGCAATCTTCCATATTGCTTTATCTTCCCCTGTTTCATCGATGCCACTATAATTTCCTTTCCATCGAATAACAAAAGGAACCTTCTGCATGTTGAGCACCTCCAGCCACGGAGCTCCTGCATATCCTCTATCAAAGATATGAACCACATCTTTCCCCAAATGGTGAGATGCTTTCCGCAAGAGGCGTTTTTCCACCTCTCTCTGTGTTGTTGCGTGTTCTCCCTTTCTCGACCAATAGTCCATTGCTGCTACTTGCGCCACCCCTTGCATCCCCGCTATTAATAATCCATTCCACTCTATTCCTAAGACGGTTATCGGCTTTCCTTTCGGTGGATTCCATATTCCTTTTCTGTTCTTTTTCAGCCTTTTCGCCTTCGATGAGAGGACTGCGCACATTCCCTCAGTCTTTTCACTTTCTGGTTTTTCTATGCGGCTTCCATCCCAGATACAGAGAACCCGTTTTCCTGCCGCTTTGAGCTCTTTCCCTTTTTTTTGAGCTCTTTCCCAGTGCCATTGATCAATGAGATCTTTTCCCCATTTTTCTGAATGGAGGAGCCTTTCCAGCTTTTTTGTCCCTGCTGGTGCTTGTGCTCCATTTTTTATATATGCCCCTAATTCACTCACATGCAACCCTTGTTTGGGATTGCGAAACACGAGCAAGGCTGCTACACTTTCTACCAGTGTCCGTACCAATCGTTTATCGAGATACGCGTCCAGCCTCTCGAGAAGCGGATCTAACCCTGTTGTGAGTTGCTCGATGAGGGTTCGATTGAGTCCAACTTCCTCTTGCCGATCTTCTTCTAATATGCCATACTCTAGTGACATCTTTGATGGTGACCTCCTGATGAGACTCGGTTTTCGATTGATTCCTAGTCTATCTCAAGAGGTCTTTTTTTGGCTACTGGTCCTCCTTGAACGTCCGTTCCAAAAATTCGGGATGACCCATGAAATCAATGGGCGACAGCATGCAGTCAGCGGAGGATCAGAGCCTGATTTTCTGGCCGATGTAGAACAAACAGCCAGACAGGTAGGTGGATGGCTTGCGGCTGAATATGTCGCGATTACACTTGCTGAACGTGGTGTCTTTCTTATCGACCATCTGGGTCAGACAACTCATCTATCCGCTCATCCCGTTGCAGTGGCACATGATGTCGGTGCAGGCGATTCATTTGCATCAGCACTTGTACTCGCTCTGGCGGCTGGAGGGTCAATTGAGGAAGCTACACAGATCGGTATTGATGCAGCCGGAATTGCTGTCACGAAACCTCGCACGGCTGTTGTGACCTATCAAGAACTCCTCCAGCGAGTGAGTCTGCGCGTCTACACGTGGCAAGCGCATACCTTGCAAGAGAGTAGCAATCTACAAACAGCACTGACACGACTCGCTGTCCAACTCGAAGTGGAACGTCTCGACGGTCGTACGATCGTTTTCACAAATGGCGTGTTCGATATCCTGCATGTTGGGCATGTTCACTTTCTGCGTCAAGCGAAAGCGCTTGGTGACATTCTCGTTGTAGGGGTTAATAGTGACAGCAGTGCACGACGTTTGAAGGGACCTGGGCGACCTATCAATAATGAGCAGGATCGCCTTGCACTCGTTGCCGCCCTTGATATGGTTGATTATAGCCTGTTGTTTGAAGCCGATACTGCGACTGACCTCATTCGCACTCTGCATCCCTCGCTTTACGTCAAAGGAAGCGATTATACAGATGAGACGCTCCCAGAAGCAGATGTGGTACATGAGGTTGGGGGAAGTATTGTGATCCTTCCACTTGCAGGGAGCACGAGCACAAGTAGTATGATTGAACGTATTAAACGTTTCTGATGTTCTTCCTAACACATGTGAGAGCATTTCATGAAATGAGTTGGAGCTAGATATAGTCTGCACCCAGCTCCAACTCATTATTTTAGATCAGTATTATCCACGATATTTATCAGATAAGCAAACTACGCATTACCTGAGGCAAGAGCAAGAATACGATCAATAATATCACTGGTGTGCAGATCATTCCTGTGAGGTGCAAAAATACAATGTGTCCCTACGTCTTGAAGTGCTTCGAGAGCTGGTGAGATTTTTCCGTAATAGTCATTCCCTTTAACGTAAATATGAGGGCGAAACGCTCGAATCAACTCAGGGAGAGCTTCTCCTTCAAACAACAGAACATAATCGACCATATCAAGGGCGTCAATCAGCATCATTCTATCTCGTTCATTATTGATAGGCCGCCCAGGTCCTTTAAGCTGAGATGCGCTCATGTCGCTATCAAGTGCTACTACGAGGATATCCCCAAGCGCTTTTGCATAGCGCAGAAACTGGATGTGCCCGGAATGCAGAAGATCAAAGACGCCATTTGTGAAGACTATTGTTTTTCCCTGGCCTTGTGCCTGTTCGATTCGAGTGAGAAGCAGTTTCTGAGCGCTCTTATTTTCATGTTCTGAACCGATTGCGGAGATCGACGTAGGAACGTGATCTGTAATAAGTCTGACATGAAACTGATAGTGAGCCAACAACTGCAAGGTATCATTGTAGTAATTGGGATTCATAAGAAGAGCAGAAGTAATACCATACGTCTTCATCTCCTCATAAGAGACAATAGGATGCCCTGTTCCAGGGAGAAACTTGAGATGTTTACGTGGATTGAGGTCCACGATGCAAGAGATTAATTGACAATCTGGATCGATGAGATTTGCAAGAGTAACGCCTTTACCAGCTGCTCCAATCAAAGCTACTGATCCATCTTGTCTTAACACCTGTAGAGTTTGTTTCCATTGCTCACAAAGTTGCCGTTCATACCTGCGAAACTGAGCGGTGAGAGATAGTAGAGAATCCGGTTCTATTGCTGGAAGAGTACATAGCGATACCGCATCACTTATCGTTGCTTCAACCCAGAGATATTGCTCCTCGAAGGTGTGCTTAATACATTCCACTTTAAAGCCAGAGCGTTCAAGAGCGAGCGTTATCGTATCAACAGTAAAATAGGAGCAATGTTCATAATAAATATCCCAAACAACATTGTTTCGCATGATCCACTCAAGAGAAGGGGTCTCGAAAAAGGCACGGGTTCGCGGTGAAGAAGCCAATGCGCGACGAAGCGTCCGCAAGAATTGTAATGGATCGGGAATATGTTCGATCACATGGCGACAAATGAGAACGTCGGCAGAAATGTGACAGCAGGTTTCGTCGTAATAGCAAGTTTCAAACTGTAATCGTCCTTGAAGAGCTTCTAGAGGCCCCTGGTAGCTCGGATCGAAACCATATCCAGTGTTTTCATCGCTTGCTTCAACAAGTTTTCGTAAAAAGAGGCCATCACCGCACCCAACTTCGATAATACGATGATGCTGTATATGTTGCTCTGTTACAAGAGAATGAATAAGCGCATCGAGATAGCGCTCAAATGAAGGTGCGTGAGCTTGTGAATTATCATAGCCTTCATTGTAGAGAGCTGAAGGTTCAAACGCACAATTGAACACAAAGCCGCAGTTTTCGCACGCTACCAGGTGTATATCCCCACGAGGTATTTGTTTTGCAGCTTCCTGAGTTAGTAGCAGTAGATTCGTCAACACTGGCACTCTGCTTCGATATAAAAACGGGGTAACAACGATAGACGAACAAAGAGGACAAAGTTGTTTTGCCAGGAGATTTTCACTTTGCAGTATTGTATTGAGAAAAGAATCCATAGCTCTCGCTGTATCTTTCGCTCATTGAAAAAAACACATGGGCTGTGAACTGCTTAAGAAGACGCTATTAGGTCGTTTCCTACACGTGGTCTAATCTACAATGAAGAACACATATGACGTGAGAAATCCTTTGGATAACACAAATCCGCCTTTCAATAACGTTAGGATCGGTAGAATATCGGTAAAGCTTCACTGCAAATGTAACTGATAACATAGATGAGTCGCGAATGCTTTATAAGAGATAGGTGAGTGATTTGTAGAAGATGAGTAAATGAAGGGCATATTTTCGAACGAAGGTGGCGACTCCACATTCAACGCTCTAGCGATTCTCCACAAACGCTTCGTGATGTAGCGGTGTGGGAACTTTGTAAATTAGGCCAAGAAATGGTGATAGACCTTCTACTTGACAAGCTTGCCGATCAAAATCTTGGCTTTCTTAAATTCTTTCTTGCCAAACTGGAACAAGAACAAGTGAGGGATGCACTTCAAAGACACCTGAGTTCAGCAAACGATGCCACTCTCAGTAAACTTCTAGAGTTGTTTGGCTTTTTCGGGGATCATACAGTGCTTCTAACACTCACAATGTATATTGCTGATCCAAGGATAGAAATTGCAGATATTGCGTATACAGCAGAGCAACAAATTCTTGGCATGGCTTAAATACTTATCTAATGTGTTGATGTTGTTTCAAGCAATTGTGGCAGAGCAAGAACCGTTTCAGGGGATAATCGTCATGGGCAACACGATACTCCAACCTCGCCCCTTTTAGATGCCCCGTTAAAAGGGGAAAATTTGCCTCAATAGTGTTACAAGAAGACGCTCAGACTCTACGTTCGTCTGAAGAGGAACGAAGAAGAGTAATAGCTGTTTGTGGATGCTAGACAGTACTCCACGGCCTCAATGTTGGTCGATCCAATCGATACGGTTTCAGTTCAATAGGCATTATTTCACTCATGACCGTCTCCGCCAATAATTGTCCGAAGCGCATTCCAAAGGGCATGCCATGACCAGTAAACCCACCTACAAAATAGGCGTGAGATATCTCTGGAACCCGGTCAACAATAGGATGCATATCGGTCGTACAGCCCAATGTTCCAGCCCAACGTTGGATTACCTGTAATGGTGCAAGTGACGGAAAGAGCCTTGGCAAAATCTGTTCAATCGCTTTCTGGACCACTATTGTCGGTTGAGTCTCCCATACTCCCAGATCCCCATTAGGAGCAACTGAACTGCATCCACCAATCAAGATTGTGCCATCAGGGGTTTGTTGCCAATACTCCCCAGTAACACAATCAGCTGTGACACCTGTAGAGAAGATAGGAGGAAGAGGAGCGTAGGCGAGCATTTGTTCACGCTCAGGCATGATGATATCGGACAATGATGGCAAGAGTTGACCCGTCCAGGCATTCGTGGCAACCACTACAGCACCAGCAGAAATATCACCACTTGTAGTATGCAAGAGGATCCCATTCCCTTGCTGTACGAATTCGCGTACTTCCGTTTGATACACTCGTGCACTATAACGGAGAGCGGCTTCAACGAGTCCCTGAACCAGCCGTGCAGAATGGACGAGTCCCTGTCCTGGAAGGAAACGTCCCCCAATAATTTCAGCGGCAATGGGCGTTTTGATGAGTGCCTGCGTCTGCTCTTGATTGAGAAACTGTGCTGAGAAGCCATCCGCCTGAAGCAGTATGACCTCATCTTTAAATTGTTCAACTTCCTGTTTGTTCAATGCCAGGCGTAGTGAGCCCGGTTCCCGATACTCGCAGGCAATTCTCTCTTCTTCAACTACCTGACGCGTTAATACTTTACTTTGGGAGGTAAGTGTCATTACCGCACGAGCCGTTTCTTGCCCGAACTGGTCAATCGTGTCAGGATACGAGATCGCTGACCCCGCTCGAACAAAACCACCATTGCGTCCTGTTGCGCCATATGCCGGAAAGTGGTGCTCAAGCAAGGCGACCTGGATACCTGCACGTGCAAGCCAATAACTGGTGGCTACCCCGAGCAGACCACCACCAATGACAGCTACATCAACGGTTCGTGGGAGATTAGTCGAAAGAGGAAGAATTTGAGTATTGCTTTGCCAGTAGGAGACAGAATTGTGATGAGACATGGCATCCTTTCTGATGAAAAGAAACTATAAAAGATTTGAATGATTTAATCATCTGCACAAGGATATGGGCAACGTGCTTTGAAGCATATATTTCTAGTATACACAATTTCCGATCTATTCCTGCCTGTTTTTCTTTCAAGGTGTTTGACAAGACAAAAATGGTAACGAAGATCAATCTCTTTATCGCTTTCGTGGTGCAACGGTGCGTAAGTACCATATCTTCTGATTTTTTATTAGCTACAGAGCTTAAATTTATAGACAAAATTGCACATATGTTCTAAGATATAGCCATGATGGTTTACTGAACACAGCACTTATGGAGATGAGGATGAAGCTAATCTTCTTGTGAGAAAAAAGTATTTTGATGAGTTTCTGAAAAAAGATTTATACCTGTTTTTGGGTACAACAAAACAATTTCATCTTGTTTCACCTCAACCGTTTATAATCATCGGAGTTTTTTATCCACCAATGCCAAAGGAAACATCTAAGGTTCCAGCAGTGCAAAGTGTACAGCCAGTAGAAGACGTACAGCAATTATCTTTATTTGGAGATTAGCTAACTAATTTTTATTGGTTCTATCAAGAAATTATTCCAGGATTTACGTTCTTAATCTCACTTCAACATGTCGTGCTTTCCCTTGCGTCTGTTTTCGCGTCTCAAATAACTCAGGGTAACTCTGAATCAGCGTTGGAAGATCTTTCTTGCCATAGTCTTTTGCCTTGAAGGCTGGGGAGAGTTTCTTCAGCGATGAACCAAGATAGGGGATAGCGATCCATTCACTTCCTTTATCCTTAACCTCTTGACTGTAGGCTTCTGCAAGAAGCACAAAAAGTTGTGAGTCGGATGCTGTTTGTATGGATTGCATCGGGACAGGAGATGCTGAATCATCAGAGGAAGCAACCTGTACGTTGTCGGGAACTGCGTTATTACTTGCAGCCATTGCCTTCTTTGTTAAGGATGAAGGGAGAAATAATTGTTCTGTTGAAATAAAAAATGTACAGGCCTGGCTCAAGGAAGGGGGTGTGGGTGGCTTCCCGATACCAATAACGATGCATCCAGCCGTGCGCAGTCTTCGGACCAGCGGTGTATAAT
>JACDAE010000204.1 GCA_013695595.1 Ktedonobacteraceae bacterium
TCCTTGCAGGGAGCGAGCGCCTTGCACCTCATGAAGAGAACCTGGAGTGGCATCTGTGCGAAACGTAATCAAGGGTAGGGCACCAGCCACTCTCAACGTGCCTCATGCGAGCCTGATGAACGCGGAATTCGTGTATGCAGCTTGATCCAGTTCCCACATGGTATTCTGTAAGCGTAAGCATCGGGTATCTGGACACTTCATAAAAAAACGATACTATCTCCTAAAATACAAGAAGAGGTGACGCTATGGAATATTGGATCTGTCAAACATGTGGCACGCAATTCGCACAGAGCGAGCAGCCCCCGACGACCTGTCCGATTTGCTGTGACGAACGCCAATATATTGGCTACAATGGACAACAGTGGACCACTCTCGCTCGGCTGCAGCAGGATGGACTGCACAACGAATTTCGAGAGCACGAACCTGGATTGATCGGCGTTGGGACCAGCCCATCGTTCGCGATTGGCGAGCGGGCGTTGCTGGTGCAGCATCCACAAGGCAACGTGCTCTGGGATTGTATGAGCCTGATCGATGATGAGACGGTCGCGGAGATCAAGCGCCTGGGTGGCATTACCGCCCTTGCTATCTCACATCCTCACTATTACACGACCATGGTAGAATGGGCCCAGCGTTTTGATATGCCCATCTATCTGCATGAAGCTGATCGCCAATGGGTTATGCGACCGAGTGAACGCATCCATTTCTGGTCGGGCGAAACCTGCACCCTCAAGAATGGTCTGACGTTGATTCGCCTGGGCGGCCATTTTGCTGGCGGAACCGTCCTGCACTGGCAGCAAGGATCAAGCGGTCTGGGCGTGCTGCTCAGCGGCGATATCATTCAGGTGGTGGCCGATCATCAATATGTCAGTTTTATGTATAGTTATCCTAATTTGATTCCCCTGTCTGCTGCTACCGTGCAACGTATCCGCGACACCATCGCACCCTGGCAGTTTGAGCGTTTATACGGTGCCTGGTTCGATAGGGTTGTGGAGCATAATGCGCATGAGGTTGTTTTGCGCTCCACCGGACGCTATATCCGTGCATTAGAAACGGAACGTCCTTAAATACGTTATTGACCAATATCCCCATGAGAACGTAGTACTCTTTCAAAGAGGGGGATACGTTCTCTCAATCGAATACTCTTCCCCCCTGGCCCTCATATCCATCGATACCCATTACTTTTGACATAGCGCCAGAATATGTCTTTTGGCAATCCCTCCTTCCGGCTTTCTCCATCTATACTATGCTCAGGTCTTGAAGATAAGAAGCTCTTCATCCAAATAACTGAAAAAAACATTGGGTATAAAAGAAGGAGAACATTCGTGGCATCTCTACTACTGCGTGAACAGGTGGCTCTGCGCAAACTTATATGGGTTGGGCCGCTGACTATTGTTTTTACGTGTATCGTTAATCTGATACTCCGTTCTATCGCCGTCGCGATCTTTGGGATCCCTGCGACATTTCAAGCATTGCAGGCTCCTACTGTCATTGGCAGTACCATCATCTTTTTGTTGATGGCTTTGCTTGCCTTCGTGTTGGTCAATCGCTTTGCACAGCGCCCAATCTGGTTCTATCGTAGGCTGGCCCTCGTTTTCCTGGGCATCTCGTTTCTCGGACCTATTCTGGCCCTGGTCGGCCTGTTTCCTACTCCTGGGATGACCATCTCCATCTTCTGGACGATGATCGTGATGCATCTCGTGTCTGCCTTCATCGTTATTGGCCTTTTTACGACGCTGACACGCACGGGACAGGTTGCGGCACGTTAGACAAAAGTTGTTGACAGACCTTGCTTCATCCAGCCATAATGAAGCAAGGTCGTACGCTTTTATCCAGGGGAGGGGAATATCCATGACTGACTCAATCCGTATCTTGCTCTGTGAGGACCAGACCCTTATGCGTCAGGGGCTACGCACCATCCTTGAACTTGAGCCGGGCTTTCAAGTCGTGGGCGAGGCCGCCGATGGCGAGGAGGCGGTGAGCCAGTATAGCAAGCTCCACACCCTGGGTGATGGCCCTGATATTGTGCTTATGGATATTCAAATGCCGCGTATGAGTGGTGTGCAAGCGACTGCCATGCTCACCGCCAGTGACTCTGCCGCACGCATAATTATCCTCACCACCTTCGACTATGAAGATTACGTGTTTGATGCCATCAAGGCCGGTGCCATGGGGTATCTGCTCAAAGATGTGCCCGCCGATGAACTGATGGCAACGATTCGACAGGTGTATGCAGGTGAACCGTCCATCCAGCCTGAGATTGCCAATAAACTCCTCATCGAATTTGGGCGGAAAGGTCATTCCACCGCCGGGACATCCCGCTCCCCACTGCAAGAGACGTTGAGTCCACGTGAGATCGAGATCCTCAGGCTGCTCGCGGAAGGCGCAAGTAATCGCAAGATTGCCGAGAAACTCGTTCTCGCCGAGGGGACCGTCAAAAACCATGTATCGAACATCTTGAGCAAGCTCCATACGGAGAACCGTACCCAGGCAGTCTACCTGGCACGTGAACGCAAACTGCTCTAAAAGAAGGGACAAACCATGTCGGCACATTTCGATGTAGAGCAAGATAACATGCATTTCCTGCGCATCTCCAGGCGCGTACTCACGATGTTTTTTGTCCTTCTAAGCATCTATCTCGCAGCATCGACCTACGCGGTCTTGCTCAGTACTCCCTCCTCGCTGCATGATTGGCGCGGCGTCATCTGTATTGTGCTTACCGTTCTGGCTTTCCTGATATATGGCATCCAGTTTCGCATGAGCCTGAATAGGGACTGCCTGCCCTCATTGCGTTCTGCTGTGGGCATTGGGGGGAGTTTGTATCTCATCGTAGTGCTGCTCACACTCATCAATACCGCCTTTGTCTGGGATTTCTATGTTGTTTTTGCAATCTGTTTTGGCCTGTTTGGGGGCGTTCGCCTGTTGCTTGCGGTGGGAATTATAGCTCTCACGATGTTTGCCTTTCAGGGCCTGCTGATCTGGCCGCCAACAGGCTCTGCGCTCGCAGGCATCGCCGGTCAAATCTTGACCCTTTTTAGCATCACAGGTTTAAACATTATGTTTCAGGATCTCATAGGAGAGCGCTTTGAACGCAACCAGCTTTTTCAGCAACTGACGCAAACCAATAGTGAGCTAGAGGAAGCCCATCGCCAACTCGCGCAGTCCGTCGTCCAGGAGCAGGAGCTTGCCGTCTTGCGTGAGCGCACCCGGCTGGCACGCGAGATGCACGATACGATCGGTCATGCCCTGGTTCTTATCTCGGTCAAGCTTGAAGCCGCCCAGCGGCTCCGTGCACGTGACCCTGAGCGCTGTGACCGCGAGTTGGAGTCGACCAGGCAAGTTGCCCGTGAAACGATGACCGCCTTGCGTGCCTCCATCGCCGATCTGCGCTCCCCAACCCTGGAGCACGAACATATCAATCATGCCCTCAGCCGCTCTGCCAGGGAGCTTGCCCGGCGTACCGATCTGTCCGTTACCTGCACCCTTCAGGAAGATATCGACCTGCTCCCAGCCCCCGTCGAAGAGACGCTCTGGAAAGTGAGCCAGGAGGCATTTACCAACATCGAAAAACATGCCCATGCAAGCCACGTGCAGGTATGTATCAAGCGGCAGGGTGAGAAGCTGCTTTTGTGCATCCACGATGATGGCATCGGATTACCCCCAGCATTGAACCAACCCGACAAAGACGGTCGCTTTGTCTATAGCAGTCCAGGTGGTCACTATGGACTGAGTGGAATGCGCGAACGTATAGAAGCCATTGGCGGACATCTTACTCTCCGCTCTAACAAAGAGCAGGGAACAACTCTTGAAGTTGAACTGCCCCTTTTATCTGACGCACCTGTAAAACTCCTGCCATTATAAGCATAGGATACAAGGGAATTCCTTAATCAGCCGCGATTTTCTGTTGCAGTTTGCCTACGCATTGGTAAGTGCTGCCAGGGCTTCCGATACCATCTGTTTGCTGCGTTCTTGCTCAAGTACCTCCAGGGCATAGTACGCCTGTTCTCCTGGTTGATTTGCCAGGCGACGGAGTTGGTGCAGGATGGCCTGCTGTTTTGTCTGTTTATTCATAGGTTGCTCCTTTTCTTGTCTTTTCCTATTCAAGGATAACAAGATGGAAATTAATGTGCAAGATGGAACTGATGGGCGACGTATGGCACAGAAGAATAATCATGATTAAATAGAGAAGTTCTATGGAGAGGAAACATGGTGGCTCCGTTTGGTGCAGAGAATATCATGTCTATATAGAGAAATATTTTTGTTTCTATGAAGAAGCTGTTTTCAGTCAAAAGATCCACAATCACTTCAGACCTCCATGTCTCTGAGAAAGGCATCACATGTTCATCTCCATCATTACCCCAACATACAATAGAGGAGGATACCCATTTTTAAAAGACCTTTGTCAATCCATCGCGATAGCAAAGAAGTATGAGCATATCGATCTGGAGCACCTCATCGTGAATGATGGTTCAAACGACAATACGGAACAGGTGATCCTGGATATGCAGAAAACATTTCCCTTCATCAAGTACCTCAAAAATGCCGAGAACAAAGGCATCACATTTTCTAAGAATCATGCACTGCGTGAGGCAAAAGGGGAGTTGGTCATGGATGTAGACGATGATGACATTATTCCCTTCTATGCAATTGGACTCCGCTCAGGCATGCTTCAGAAAAGTGAGAAGATGTGGCTCTGTGGAAATGCGCTGAAGATAACAGAAGCAGGGATGCTGCAATTTACCGACAATCTGCTCGGCTACGGGATTGAGGATACGTGGAAGTGCTTTCGCGCTTTCTATGAGGGCAAGATTTTTGCCTATGCTGGGACGCGCCTGTACTATAAGGAGGCATTAGAGCGCATCCAGGGATGGAACGAAGACATCTCCTCTCTCTGCGAAGATTTTGACCTCTGGCTGCGCCTGATCTCCTCCTGCGGAAGTCCCGCTTTCTGTCCCATCCCGTTGATCTACTGGCGAGAGAAGGAGTGTAGTCTGGGGATCGACGCGCTCAAATCTGGTGCCTATCTCTCTGCCGTTGCAGCCATCAAAAGTTGTTATCGCGCGTACTATGAGGAGGCATGCAACCACGTCTCTCATACGCACGTAGTCCAACTTATTGGGAAGAACGACAGGGATGTGCATCAATTGGCTGTAAACGTCAAATCTGGTAGGGCACCAGGTTCACCGCGTTCGTGATTTATCAACCCTGGCCTACCAATTGATGAATCACCTGGTGCCCTACCAGATTTGACATCCTTCTTTAATTAACGCGGCCCACCGGCAACATAAATAATCTGACCACTGACAAACCCGGCCTCCTCTGACGCGAGGAAGCAAATGACATTGGCAACATCGCGTGGCTGACCAACACGCCTGACCGGAATAGATTTTGCGGCCATCTCAATGACCTGTTGCGGATCATGCCCCTGACGGCGTGAGGTCGCTCTCGTCATCTCGGTATCGATGAAGCCGGGCGCAACGGCGTTGGCGGTGATGCCAAAGGGTCCCAACTCGATTGCCAGGGTTCGTGTGAGTCCCTGTAAACCGGCCTTGGCGGTCGCGTAATTGGCCTGGCCGCGATTGCCCAGGGCGGAGACGGATGAAAGTGAGATGATGCGCCCATATTTCTGTTTGACCATCTGGGCCTGGGCCGCGCGGCTACACAGAAATGCTCCTTTAAGGTGCACATTCATGACCGTCTCCCAGTCATCGTCGCTCATCTTAAAGAGGAGATTGTCGCGCAGAACGCCCGCATTGTTGACCAGGATATCCAACTGTCCAAAGTGCTCTATTGCTTGCTGGAAGGCTGCCTCAACCTCCTCCCGTACGGAGACGTTGCAGGAAACGGCCAGTGCCTGTGAACCCGCATCTTTTATCTCTGCTGCCACCTGTTTGCAGCCATCCTGGTCGATATCGGCGAGCACGACGCTGGCACCATCTTCTGCCAGTCTCAGGGCGGTGGCAGCTCCTATGCCTCTTCCCGCGCCGGTGACGAAGGCCACGCGGCCATCAAGTTTTCCCATGAGAGGTTTTCTCCTTTTTTCTTCAGTATGCAGTTGGGCAAAAAATCAGGGATGGCGACCTTAAAACGCTTCTCCTAATTTGACATGTCCACGGAGCAGATTGCGGGAGATGATATAGCGCTGAATTTCATCGGTCCCTTCGAAGATGCGATACAGGCGCACCAGGCGATACCAGCGTTCAATCGGTAACTCTTTCGTATATCCCATGCCGCCGTGAATCTGGAGGACGCGATCGATGACCTGATTTGCCATCGTTGCGCCGTATAGCTTGGCTATTGAGGACGCATGGCGTGCATCTTTGCCCGTCTCGGCCAGCCATGCAGCATGCAATACGAGCCAGCGGGTGGCCTCGATCTCCACATGCGAATCGGCGATCATCCACTGGATGGCCTGATATTCGGCAATGGGTTTGCCCATTGAGATGCGCTGTTTGGCGTAGTCAATTGCCATCTGCAATCCGCGCTCGGCGGTTCCTATGGCACCTGCCGGGATGCGCCAGCGACCAGCTCCGATCCACTGCATCCCCAGATCCAGGCCATTATTCAATTCGCCCAGAATATTCTTCTCTGGCACACGGACATTTTCAAAATAGAGCGAGGCTGGCCCCCAATCGCCCATGGTGTGGATATAGCTGGAAGTCCATCCCATCTCGCGATCGACAAGAAAGCAGGTTATGCCATTATGTCCTCCCCTGGCAGGATCGGTGACGGCGAAGACCATCGCGAAGTCAGCTTCGTTGCCATTAGTGATGAAGATCTTTTCGCCCGTAAGCACCCAGTGATCCCCATCTTTGACTGCCCGCATGGTGATATTGGCTGCGTCCGATCCAGCACCCGGCTCAGTGAGCGCAAAGCAGGAGCGCCTTTCACCACTAATTGTCGGGAGCAGATAGCGTTCTTTCTGTTCTTCATTGCAATAGTAGAGGATGTTGTCGGCATAGCCCCCAAAGGTGAATGGGACATAGGTACGAGCCAGTTCCATAGTAATGATCGCTGTCATGATTGGGCCTAGATCTGCGCCACCATATTCTTCTGGCGTATTGATGCCCCAAAAACCGATATCTCTGGCTTTCTGCTGAAGTGCATGCAATTTTTCGCTGTCAATAGCGGGTCGTCCTTCGCGTTCGTTGCGTAAGACATCCCCTTCTAAAGGGATCAATTCTCTACTCACAAAATCACGTACGGTCTGTTGAACCATCTTCTGCTCGTCGTTCAGGCTAAAATCCATGATCTCTTGCTCCTTTGCAGGGGGCTGGTCGCGCTACCCACGTATGAAGAAATGGGAAACAACGCTGTCTCCCATTTCTTCATGGTGAAATATGGTATCAAGCGATGGGAACCGCCTTGATCGAAGCGTATCATATTTTGAGTGGATATTCAATATTACTGGAGCAAGCGTTGAAGCACAATGGAGGGAATGAGAGGCGGGGAGCCTTACACCCGCCTCTCGAAGTGCATCCTCACTACCATGCACCCCTCATCTGATGAGCATAGCATAAATGCGGCCATTTCCACATCATGGGTAGCTCTGATATTTCACCTAACTGGCCTCTTCCTCCTCTGTATGACGGAAGCCCATTGCATACAATGAGGCATACGCCCCCTTGCGCTGCAGCAACTCCTGGTGCGTTCCCTTCTCAATGATGCGGCCCGATTGCAACACAATAATAGAGTCAGCATGCTTGATCGTCGAGAGGCGATGCGCAATGATGAACGCCGTACGGCCATACAAAAGACGCTGCAGACCCTGCTGCACCAGCAATTCGGTGAAGGTGTCGATGTTGGCCGTTGCCTCATCCAGGATCAGGATGCGAGGATTGGCAAGCAATGCGCGTGCAAATGAGATGAGCTGGCGCTGTCCCACACTCAGGTTACGACCACGCTCACGAATCGCCGTATTGTATCCGTTGGGCAATTGCATGATAAGATCGTGTGCCCCCACTGCCTGGGCCGCTGCAATGATCTCCTCATTGGTGGCATCCAGACGCCCATAGCGAATATTATCACGCACCGTGCCCGTGAACAGGAACGGATCCTGCGGTACCACACCCACCTGACTGCGCAGTGAATGCTGGGTGACATCACGGATATCATACCCATCAATCAACACTGCCCCATCCTGGATATCGTAGAAGCGCGTGAGCAGACTAATAATGGTGCTTTTGCCAGCGCCCGTCGGGCCAACGATCGCAATAGACTGTCCGGCCTCAACACGCAGATTTAATCCGCGTAACACCGGACGGTCGTGCAGGTAGCCAAACACAACGTTGCGGAACTCGACGTTGCCCTGGATCTGGGGCAGGTCCTGTGCACCTGGACGATCCTGAATCTCCACAGATACATTCATAATCTGGGAGATGCGCTCTGCCGCAACGCCTGAACGCTGCAATTGCGTGTATTGCTGGCTCAGATCACGGATCGGATCGAAGAAGCGATTGATATACAACGTGAAAGTGACCAGGATACCAATTAGTAAGGTATGATGAGCTACTTCCATCCCACCAAAGATCACGATCAGTGCAATCGCCACCGCAGCTACGACCTCAACCAGTGGCAGGATAAACGCAGCAATACGACTGGCCTCAAGATTGGTATCGCGATTATACGCATTCAGTCGTTCAAACTCTTCGCTGTTACGATCCTCACGTACCAGACTTTGAATGACACGTATTCCAGAGATGTTCTCTTGCAAGGTCGCATTGACCATTGAGATGGCGGCACGTGTCAGGCGAAACGAGCGCTGAGCATGGCGCTGCCAGAAGATGGCAATCCCAACCATGATCGGCAAGACCGTGAAGGAGAGCAGCGCAAGTCCCGCGTTGAGCACGAGCATGGTGCCAATAATACCAACCAGGGCCACCACCGAACTGAGCATAGCGAGCAATCCAGAACTGAGCATTGACTCAAGAACATCGATATCACTTTGTAGGCGCGACATCACCCGCCCGATCTGCGTCCGATCGTAAAAGCCCAGCGAAAGCTTCTGCAGATGCGTGTACATATCTGTGCTGACGTGGAACAGGATCTGTTGCCCCGCCCACGACATCGTCCAGATCTGCCAATATTGTGCCTGCCACATAGCTACATTTACGATTAACAATATGATACCGATGATCGCCAGACCGTGTAGATCGCGGTTGGTAATGTAGTTATCGATGGCAACACCGATCAGGAAGGGGTTTGCCAGGTTCAAACCGGTAAAGATGAGCATCAGGACAATGCTGAGTATCACCTGCAAACGATAGCGGGCAAGATACGGACCAAAAAGACGTATGCTACCCCAATCGAATTTTGCGTTAATATCCTCATCGGAGCGTGCCAGGCTGTTTTCGATCCAGGTGGCACGACGACGATGTTCCACATAGGACTCTGGCACATGTGCTTGCTTTTTCATTATTAGCTCACAACCTCCCAATCTGTTTGTGACTCCGACATACGCGCCTCGAACTCTTCTTGTTCGCGCAATTGGAGGTCATACAATCGTGTATAGGCACCACCAAGAGCAAGCAACGCTTCGTGGTTCCCATGTTCTACAATATGTCCTTTTTCCAGGACCATAATCTGATCCGCATTTTTAACGGTCCGCAGACGCGATGCAACAACAAAGGTGGTGCGACCCTGCATAACGGCATCTAATGCCTGCTGAATAAGGTACTCCGTCTCCATATCGACGCTAGAGGTTGCATCATCCAGCACCAGAATACGCGGATCGAGCAAGAGCGTACGTGCGATCGCGACCCGTTGTTTCTGGCCTCCTGATAGGGTGACACCACGTTCACCGACCCAGGTATCGTAGCCATCGGGCAGACCCAATGCGAAATCGTGTAGACGCGCCATCTTCGCTGCATTGATAATCTGCTCTTCGGTCGCATCCTCTATCCCATAGGCGATATTGTCGCGTAGCGTTGCATTAAACAAAAACACATCTTGTAAGACAAAGCCAATGTGACGCCGTAGCGACGAGAGCGTTGCCTTCCGTATATCCAGTCCATCAATCGTCACCGCACCCTCTTTCACATCATAGAAGCGTGGCAGGAGATTAAGAATGGTGCTTTTGCCAGCTCCCGTCGGCCCAAGCAGCGCCGTTACCTGCCCTGGTTGGGCGTCGACCGTGATATCATGCAGTACTTCTTCTCCCGTACCATAGGCAAATGAGACGTGTTCAAAGCGGACACGCCCCTTTACTTGCTCTAATACCTGTGCGTCGGGTGCATCTTGAATGGTAGAGACGGTATCCAGAATGGTGAAAAGGCGCTCAGCTCCCGAATAGCCGCGCATAAACCATGTCACCATAAAACCGAACGTGCGCACGGGCGTCGCCAGCACCAGAACGTATTGCGTTACCGCGAACAGCGTTCCCAGACTGATGCGCTGATTAATGACTGCGGCACCGCCAACCCAGATAACCATTACTGTTACGACATTAAGAACGAGTATCATCAATGGCTGGTTCCAGGCTGAGGTCCGCATCGCAGCCATATTCAATTCGCGCAGTGAGTAGTTGGTTCGACCGAACTTATCGATCTCAAAATCCTCACGTGCAAACGATTTCACAACGCGCACACCGCTCAGGCTCTCCTGCATAATTGTTCCTAGATCACCAGAGCCGCTCTGTACTGCCGCCCATAACGGACGCAGGCGATGGGCTACACGATTGGAAAGAAACAGCAGAAGAGGCACACTGATCAACGTGACCAGCGCTAATTGCCAATCCAGCACGAGCAGGATAACCGTCACCGCTCCAAAGGTTGCCAGAGCAATGATCGCTCGCAAAAATGCAAGTAGGTAAAAGTTGCGCACTGCCTCTATATCAACAGTCATACGCGACATTAAGTTTCCCGTCTCAGCTTCATCATGAAAAGAAAAACTTAAATGTTGTAGATGGCTATAGATGCTATTACGAAGATCATAGGCTACAAGATTGGAGACCGCTTGCGAAAGATAGCCCTGCCCATAGGCTGCCAGACCACGTAAGATGCTGACACCCAGGATAGCAGAGGCGGCGATAATAAGATCCATCGCACGCCCATTGCGTACGCCGACATCAACAACCCATGCCAGCAGTTGGGGAACGATCAAGGCAAAAGCAGTTGATAATCCGACACAGAGGACACTTCCTAAAAATGCTACCCAATGAGGCCGAAGGAGACCCACCAGGCGCATGTACACACGCAGGCTCTCCTTTAAATTGTGAAAATACGGGGACGATAAATGAGAGTTACTTTTAGCAGAGATCACAAGCAAATCCTTTCTTGACACGCCGATCCTCAACCCCACCCCGCTATCTACTAAAAGTTTATAGGATAAACTGTGACATATGCCTGTCAGTCTTTCACGCAATTCTGCCAGAACCTTCTTGAGAATCTTCGAAAAAGACCTTGCCTTTTCCTCATGGATAGCACATACTGTATATATGCAGAAAATGGAGCGCCTGGTGGCGATTTCGCTGCTCCTGCAAGCGCGTGGCAAAATGACAGCCAGACGCCTCGCAGATATCCTGGGGGTCTCAACACGCACCATCTACCGCGATATTACCTCTCTTTCGCTGGCACATATACCTGTATCTATGGAATATGGTCCTGGCGGTGGGTATTATTTACCGGATGACTATCACTTTGAGTCAGCTATCTTTACGCGCGAAGAAGCCGTCTCTCTCGTCCTTAGCACAGATATAGCGGGAAATTATAGTCTCTTTGCTGGCGACGATGGGCTTCATCGCGCCCTTTTCAAGCTCGAAGCGGCTCTCCCCGACGAGTACCGCAACGATGTACGGGCTGCACGTGAACGCATCCTCATCGATCGGACCGAATGGTGCAATACGACCGCATCACCTCCCTACCTGGAAACACTGCGCGCCGCCGTTTTAGGCGCATACCAGGTTGATATTCTCTATCCCGATCCAAGTATTCCGCACACGCAATGGAGGCATATTGAACCCTATGGCTTTGTCTTCCGGGGCGTCTCCCGTCGCCATGTCCGTGCCGGTATATGGTATCTTGTCGCTTATTGCCTGACCAGTCAGCGCTTCGTCACCTTTCGTGTCAGCTTTATTGCCGATGTCAAAGCGCGTGATGAGCCAATCACGTTCAGGCCGGACTTTGATCTGCAGACCTACTGGCAGGAGGAACGTAAACATTTTGAAGAGCAACCCTACACCTTAAAATTGAAGGTGAAACCTGCCGCGCGCTTCCGGCTAAAAGATAATTTTACCCTCATTAAAGAAAAGCCCGATGGGAGCCTCATCGTGCGGGTCGAAGTAGACTCTATCGAAGAGGCCGTCTCGTATGTGCTGGGCCTGGGACCTGATGCAACGGTGATCGCACCAGGTCAGGTTCGTGATGCGGTCGTGAATGCCGCTCAGGCTATCGCAGAGATATATGAACATCTACCTCTGTGAGTTCCTTCAGACACTTGAATTACTTAAATCTAGCATTTCGACGAGTAAACTGGCACAGAGCATTGCATGTACTCGTTGTTCTTCTTGAAGCGTTGAGAAACGCGTCGTGTTCAGTGCGTTATACAATAGAGCGATGTGGTATTCACTCATATCATCACTGGGGTTTTGCAAGACCAGTTTACGCGCGATTTTGTAGAGGTGGAGAATGGAGCCATATGCCTTAGCCAAGGCGATATTCTCTGTTTCTAATTTGCTCGGTAATCTTTCAATTTCGCTGAAATGCTTACATTTACATAATATCTCTTCCATTCTAACACTTTTGTGATTTGAGGGAGCTTTGCTTGCTGATAAAAGGTTCCAAAATCACTTAGTTTATGTTGACTGGCACCAAGAAAAGAGTAAATAATACCACCAAGATGTGGGGTATAACGTACGTCAACAACCGTTGTATTGCGCCCTCCCTCTAGAAAAGGTTGTACATATTTCTTAAAATTCTCATGCTCCAGCTTTATATGTTTTATACTGCCGAATTTTACAACAAGCAGCCGTCCCGTTCCGACTTCCTCATAGAAAGGTTGTACTGACAGAACAGCCGCACCGCTATAGCCTGGGATCAAAGGCCGTACCAGGATACTATGTGCATTTTTGAAGAGACGGCAGAGCAAGTCTTCCAATTCTTCAGCCATCTGTGCCTGCATCTGGCTCTTGACGCGGTTCCCCCCGATTTTCAAGTTGAGCACGGCTTGCCGTACATCACCTTGCTGCCATATGACTTTGAGTGCTAGATTGATAGCCGTATTTTCTATAAACAGCCTCTGTACTGCTTCAAGGATGATTTGATGATTGAAATGGGATTTAGAGAGGAAATCGGTCACTCCATAGTCACGGAAAGCTTCGCGCATTTGTTGCTCAGTACCATGCCCAGAGAGCATGATAATCTTAATAGCTTCCGTCACCTTCTGGTGATACAATCGTTTCAGTAGCTTAATGCCATCAGTATTGCTGAGATCATTTTCATCCATACGAATATCAAGTATCAGGATATGGTAAAGCGTCGTCTCCAGCCGATTGAGTGCTTCTGTTGGAGTAGATACTGCATCAACCAGGAAACCACCCCGCTGCAAAGCTCGCGTAATCTGTTCTCGCCATGTCAGCAGATCATCGACAACTAAAATGCGAATTTGCTTGTCCATGCTTTTTTTCACTTCCCAGAGGCTTTTCTCAAAGAGCAACTCCACCATCTCCACTCGTTGCCTTTGGCAGAAGTAATCGAAAAGTAGTGCCTCTCCCCGGATGACTTTCCAGTACTTTCAGATCACCACCGTTTCTTAATGCATTGCGACGGGCATTCCAAAGTCCAAACCCAAAACTCCGTTTAGTGGTATAAAACAGGCCAAAGATTTTTTTCTGGTTCTTTTTAGAGATGCCAGCACCGTTGTCGCTTACATCCAGCGCTACATAACGGCCAACATTGCGAGCTTTGAGTACAATATGCCCTCTACCGGGCATAGCCTGAATCCCGTTGGAGAGGAGGTTATGGAGAATATCAACAACTAAACGTGGAATTGCAAGTACCTGTGCAACATCGGGGTCGACCTCCATTTCGAGCGTGATAGCAGGCGTCAGCAATTGAGCAACATCGCGCTTTACTTCTCTAAAGAGATCCTGTGGAGTAACTGCGATAGGTTTATCATGAATTGCCTGCCCAGATTTTGTGAGTGTGTCCTTAAGATCTTCACTCATATCGAGTACCTTACGAACCGCGAGCAAGATTCCAGTGAGCCTCTCTGCGATCCATCCATTCGTAATTTGCTGGTTCTTCAGTTCATCATTAATATCTTCGAGATACGATTCCACCAATCCTAAATCATTATCGAGCCGATGAGTCAAACCGACAGCAATCTCACCAATCATACTCATTTCTTCGGCAGCCAGAGCACGCTGTTCAAAGTCCTGGCGTGCCTGCACCGTCTCCAGGCGATAGATGGTGCTAGCCAGTTGCTGTGCCAGGCCTTCAAAGAATTGGATATCCTTGCTCAGGAAATGTCCCACCTCTTCATGTCGTAGCCCCAGATTCCCGTAATAACGATCTTCGAAGATGATAGGAGCAACAACAAACGAACGCATGCGCGGATCCGATTGTTTGATGACCGAGATACCTGGAGACAAATGGTCTGCATTATGTACCACTAGAGTTTTATGCTCCCGTGCAACTTGTCCATTGAGTCCTTCGTCGCTCCCGATCTGCTCAAAAAGATTCACATTTGGGACCGCACATTTTAAAACAAGTTTTGCGTCGACCTCATCGTAACGATATATCACCGCCTGGCTCTGACTTTGGTTTTTGGCAAGTTGAACAATAACTCGATAAGCTTTTTCGAGTTGCTCCATCGTTGTGATTTTACTCAATGCCTGGGCAGCTCCATAAAGGAGTTCAAAACGCAGTTTCTCCTTCTGGGCTTGCTCATACCGTTCTGCATGTTGCAGAGCTACCACCGCAAGGTTTGCCAACTCTTGCATTAAGCGTTGATCATGCTCCGTAAATTTATTAGGAATGGGACTCTCGATATTAAGAACACCGCGCAGTTGAGAACCAGCGAGCATAGGTACAGCCAGTTCCGAACGCACACCCGGCGAAAATTCTATGTACATATTGCTCCAAGGAACAAGTGTGACATCAGGAACATTCAGAGGCTTTTTTTTCTCCGCCGCATATCCCACGATACCTTCCCCTGATTCTTGGATTTGACGCTTCTTTTCTTCATTGACCCCGCGATTGGCCACCATCTGCAATACTTGTGCCTCTTCTTTAAAAAGGTGTAATGACCCAAAAGTAGAATTCGTTAGCGAGAGCGCATTGTCTAGAATGAGATGAAACACATGCACATGATCCATCTGCCCAGTGATTTCTTTGCTGATCTCATTGAGGAGTTGGCTCTCTTGCGCAAGACGTTTTTCGCGCTCGAATGCCTGTGCATTCTGCAACGCAATAGTTGCCAGATCAGCTAATCCCACGAGTAATCGTTCATCACTTTCATCAAAATTGTGAGGGAGCGGGCTCTCAACATTAATAACCCCCAGAAGTCCATCTCCCGAAAGGATTGGTACGGCAAGCTCAGAGCGTGTTCCGATAATATATTCAAGAAAAACTTCATTCCATTGATTTTGAGATACATCCATAACATTGAGTAGTTTTCCAGTTTTTGCGACGTGTCCTACAATGCCCTGTTCGAGGCTTTGACGTTTGCCTTTTTTGTTCTCCGCTACATTGCGCTCTGTTACCATCATCAAATCCTGCTGACTGGGATCGTACAACATTAAATTACCCATATGAGAATGAGTCAACTCCAGGGCTTTCTCCAGAATCAGGTCAAGAATGGAGACATAATTTAACTGGCTGGTAATCTGCCTGCTAATCTGATTGAGCACCTGACCTTCTTCCGCGAGACGCTTTTCGCGTTCATAAGCCTGCGCCTTCTTAATGGCAAGTACTGCATGCCCTGCCAGGGTAACTAGAAAATGCTCATTCTCATCATTGAACGCGTCCGGTTTTGAACTCTCAAAGTTTAGTACGCCAACCATCTCTTTCCCATCGAGCAACGGCACATCCAATTCTGAGACAGTATCAATGGCAGTCTGAACATACAGGTCTTTCCATTGCGGATCATGATGGACATCTCTTATCCGCGCCGGTTTTTTCTGCTGCAAAACCCAGTGTGTAATACCCTTTTCCTCATGCAAGGGAAACTTTTGCGTATACCCACTTTTCGTATGCCGCCCGATCGCCATCGCTGGTTCCAACATCTGGGTTCTAGGATTATAGAGCAAGATGGTTGTTCCATCACTATCTACCTGCTCCTTCGCCAGTTTCAGAAGGGTAGCAAGTACAGCATTTAGATCTAGAATACGATTAAGCTCACGGTCAATATTTTGCAAAACTTCCAGTTCGTGGATACGACGGTAACTCAGTGAACCAAACGCCTGTGCATTTTTAATGGCAATGGCAGCATAGTGAGTCAACCCTTCAATGAAGAGCTTCTGAGTGGCATCGAAGCGCTGCGGTTGGCGAAAATTGACAAATAAGACTCCGAGCAAAAAGCGGCTCTTTTTGCAGTAGCGCCAGTGCAACAACATCGTTTGGCCTTTCGGGAGACATGAACTCTGGATAGGAATCATACAATGTACCAGCCACCTGTGGAGGAGCGATGAAACGTTGATGAGCCTGATCATAAGGATAAAGAAGCACGATATCTGCAAGTGCCGCATCACGAATCTTATCCGCCGCTACCTGTAAGGTCTGTTTCAACTGAAGATGTAGCGTTAAATGCTGCCCGGTTTCGTTAAGAAGATTGAGGCTCTGATACAAATGCATGTTATGCAGCGCAAGTGAGATGTAATTCGCTAGTGCCTGCAAGATAAAAAGATCATCTTGACCGTATGCTTCGGGTAAGGTGTGCTGAATAGAAAGGACACCCAGACAGAGATCACGTAAAAGCAATGGCACAAAGATGAAGGACTCTTTCTCCTCAACACCTGTGATCGGCATAAGTTTGAATGGCAATTTTCCGGCCTCTTTGCTATAATGCCTGATGAACTGTGGCTTTTGCGTCTCCAGGACATACTTGCAAGCCCCTCCAAGTGACTCTGTTATAGAGATATCGCTGTCCTGCCAGTGCATATGTATTTCTAGTTTATTCGTCTGCTGCTGAAACTCTGCCAGTAAAAGAACATGGCTATTATCCAGGGTAGAATCAATATACGTTTTTAGTACCTGAAAAAGATCATCAATTGTTGCAAGATTCTGATTCACTTCCTGACCAATCCGGGCGACTTCCTCATAACTATGCGCCAACCAGGCTTCTTGTAGCAGTAAAGATGCTTCAATAGCAAAAATGCTAAAACTTTCATGTTCCGCGAGACTGAAAGCCTTTGGTTGCCGGTAATTCAAATAGATGATTCCTAGCGACCTTTTGCTATGCCGTGGACGTAGGGCCAGACCAACAACAGCACGGATGCCTTCTTTACGCGTGAAGCGACTATGGTACTCTGGTTTATATTCTAAATCTTCGACGAATACCACGTTCTCTTTCAGTACCAATTGTGTCAGACCCGCTGGCCGAGGTTCATCATGCAGTACCTCGTTTTTTACGCGCAAATTCCCTATCGTCGTAGGTAAACTGATTAACTTGCCAGTGATCGGATTCAATGGAAAGATAACACAGATATCAGCACCAAAAGCATCTTCAGCTGTTTCAGCAATATGCTGAAGAACCCTTTTAGAGTCGCCCAATTTGCCTGCTGCTCGTATCAAAGAGGTTGATACTTCATTCAAATTGTGAAATATTTGTGATTCCATTCTACCTCTCATTTCTCTATGTACCCTGCTCTGCCATAGAAAGTAGCACCACAGCAATCTGCATAGAATACTGTATCTTGTACTCTCTTAAAGACGAATACCAGAGAGAAATTTAAAAAGAGGTAGGGTTAAGGTTGCTGTTGGATCAAGGCTTCGTCCGCACAAGCCGTCGTTCCTTCCTCCCAGATCTCCGCCTTCTGTGCGGCAAAGATGGCATTGGCGACCTGTGCAATCGCATTACGCAATTGCTCTTTATGAATATAGCGGCTGCGTGCATAGCGCAAATCCTGATAGGTTGTTCCTAGATCAGCATTGGCGAGATGCTTGAGTCCGGTATTGGTCCCCAATCCATACAGACAGAGGAGCAAGCGCTTCTGCAAGGTCTCACGAGGAAGAATCTCCCGTTGGCTGATACTGGTAAACAGGTCGGTAAATCCCACCTGAAATAGGACTTTTGTAGGCGATTACAACAATTTCTCTCGCTTTTGCGATAGTACTTTCATAGAGAACAAAATGTAAAGCGAAGAAAGGATCGGGTTACGTAGCACTTTTATGTATCCCTATATGTATATTGTGCTAATCGTCTACCTTATCAGTATATGAAGAATAATTCTCAACAATTACTGGTTGATGATTCAATACTTCCCACTCAAATCCTTGCTCCCACTCGGTCTTCCTCATCTCCAAAGACAACACGAAAAAACAAGAAGAGAAGGCTGGTGAAGATTCTCCTCACCTTCTTTATTGTTAGTAATATAGTGATCATTCTCGCCGCCACGTCGTTTCTGGTTTACTACCAACAGCAGTTGCCGAAGGTTGACGCCTATGCCCATGAAACCATTCCGCAAGATACGCGCATCTATGATCGAAACAATGTGTTGCTCTATGATGCCTATGCACATAATCAAAGCAGTAGCGGCAGGCGTATCTCTGTAACGCTGCCAGAAGTTCCTAAGGTGATGCAAGATGCGATGGTGGCGACTGAGGATAGAACGTTCTGGACGAACGGAGGCATTAATGTATCCAGCACCCTGCGTGCCACTCTGAGTCAGGATGGTGGTGCGAGTACAATCACGCAGCAAGTTATCAAGAATCTTTCCCATAACGACATTCATACCGTCCAGCGTAAACTGCAGGAAGCAGTTCTCGCGATTGGCCTGACTCAGAGGTATACGAAGGCTCAGATCCTGGCAATGTACTTTAATATCGCTTCCTTTGGCTCTTTTGATACTGGTATAGAGTCGGCGGTTGAAGCCTATTTTCATCTGCAAAGCGTCTGTACCGGAAGCGGGAAGTGTACTCCTGCTGTTGAGCGGCTCGAATATAATAGCCAGGGGAAATTAGATCCTGTCCTGGGTCTCGCACGTGCGTCCCTATTGGCTGGCATGCCTAACTCTCCTGGGATAATCGATCCGACACTTGGCACACAGGCCAAACAGATGGCCCTTGCACGTCAAAAGATCGTTCTACAGGCAATGATCTCACAACATATGAGCGTTGATGGGCAGGTGATCACGCCCACTCTGGCTAAACAGGCAGAGAACGTAATGGCCAACACGGTTTTTGAGCCATATCAACATACGAAGCTGGCTCCCCATTTTATCGATTGGGTTCTCAATCAGATTGCACTGCAATTAGGGAAAGGTGACTACGCCACAGGACTTAATCTGTTTGAGCAGGGTGGTCTTACCATTCGCACAACGCTTGACTCGAACTTAGAGGAGTATGTCGAGCGTGCCGTTGACCAGCATTTAAATAAACCTGACTATCAATACTATCCACTCAGTCTACGCGGTGATCAGATCCTCAGTAAAACATTGAATATTCATAGTGGTGCGGTTGTTGTCATGGACGCAAAAACAGGTGAGGTCTTAGCAATGGACGGAAGCGCCGACTACTTCTCCGCCAATCCGGCTGTGGGCGGGCAATATAATATGGCTGCGCCGCCCGCCGGAACTCCTAAGCACCCTTCTGGTCGTCCGCCAGGTACAACGATGCTTCCCATCGATTATATGGCAACCTATGGACAGCAGTTCTCTTCAACGGTAGCCACGTCTAAGTTCCCACCCGTTTTCCCCATGAACCAGAGAACTTCGGCCAACTCTTTAGGTGCGAAGCTGGCTACCTATATCGGGTCTGACGGGATGCGTACAACGGCTCAAAATCTAGGCATCACTGTTCCTGATAATGCAGGGGTGCCTTTTGCGTTGGGGACTGAGAATGTTCCACTGCTCCAAATGACCGGTGCATACCAGGTTCTGGCCGATAATGGTCAACATGTACCGCCGGTTGGAATCCTCGACATCTATGATCAGGCCGGCCACAATCTCTATCATTATAATACCGGCCAGCCACCTGTGACTCAGGTGGTCCCTGCACAGGTTACTGATCTCATTACATCGGGGTTAATCAATGAGCCAGGTCGCCAGGATACCTTTGGCGATGATCATCAGCTCTCGTTCGCCGATCAAGATCCCACATGTGCCACAACTCCTGCCTGTAAGTATCAGGTGGCAGCACAGGCGAGCGATACAAATGCAACGGAGGATGGCAATACGACGATTGGGTATACGCCAGATGTCGTTGTGGGTGTCTGGGTGGGGAATACTAATGGCAAAAGAATGAATAGCAGTGTGGTTGGCTCGACGGGAGCTGTATCTATCTGGCATAGTGTGATCGAACGGGCACTGGGATGGTGTGGAACAGAGACAACGGCCAGTTCCTACTTCCAGTCCGACGATATCCCTTGTGGACCATCTCCGCATACTGGCTTCTCGACTCATCCGACGAGAACATTTTCTGCTGGATTACTTTCGATGATCCCTACCCCTACCCCTACTCCCACACCACCACCACTTACTCCTACCGTACAGGGTGCACTTTCCACTACTGGTGCACAGGCTTCCTACTTACTTGATGGCAATACTGGGAGTATATTGAAAAACGTAAATGGACAACAGAGCCTACCCATGGCAAGCACAACGAAGATGATGACGGCGCTGATCGCGTTGCAAAGCGTGAATTTAAATCAAGTCGTCACTATCCGGCAGGATGCGGTTAGCGAGGTGAACAGTCATCAAGGTAGTAGTGCACAACTGGTGGTTGGCGATACCATAACCCTGCACGACCTGCTGTATGGATTGATGCTTCCATCAGGGGATGATGCGGCGATAGCAATAGCCGACGCTGTAGCGGGATCGCAGGCAAATTTTGTTGTTCAGATGAATAAGTATGCCCAGAGCTTGCACCTTACCCAGATGTATTATGTTAATTCCGATGGGCTTACTTATACATCCGCGAAGGGCACGCTTGCGTATAATACCACCAGCGCAGCCGATCTCATACAACTTACGCAGGTTGCAATGAAGAACCCACTCTTCGCACAGATTGTGCAGTCGAAAGAATACAAGGTGCTTCCCACTGCCAATCATCACGCCTATGATTGGCTTAATACCAATCAACTGCTCACTACGTATCCTGGCACGATCGGCGTAAAGACAGGTTTTACGGCGGAGGCGGGGTACTGTCTCGTCTTTGCTGCGGTTAGGAATGGGCACTACCTGATTGGCACAGTGTTGCATGATAGCACTGATGGGCAGCGTTTTATCGATGCTGCAAATTTACTGGATTGGGGCTTTGCCCATCTTTGATAACACAACATGCATCGATTCAAACTGATCTTGCAGCTTCCATGAAGTTTCCATCAGGTTGCTCCAGAGAGCTGAAAAGTGTTATGATTGTATGTAGGAGTATAATTGTGTAGTGAATGGCTATAAGATGTCCAATAAACGTAAGCGCATAGGGAAAGGGCTTAAAGCCCCCGATCTTCCCTTGCAAAGGCTAGAAAAAATAGCGCTCAATGACGTAGTTGAGGATAATGGAAGCTATGTTCAAGCGGTGTTGTCGCGTAACGATCTGAGCGGCCAGCGCCTGCATCATTTCGCCCTCGATCAGGTCCTCCTTGAACACGTTGAGCTAAGTAAGACCTATATTGATCCCATACGTGTTCTGGATAGCCGCTTCAAAGCGTGCGATCTCGCTAATGCGGAATGGGTGAAGGCTGATTTCGCACGTGTTGAGCTGCTTGATTGCCTCCTGACAGGTTTCCAGGCCAACGAAGCTCGCTTTCAGGATATGCTTTTGAAGAATTGTGTGGGCCATTTTGCGCAATTTGCCCAGACAACATTTGAGGTTGTGCGTTTTGAAGAATGCGACTTGAGCGACGCCAATTTTTTTGAGGCGGACCTTTCAGGTGCCCTCTTCCTCAACTGTGACCTCAGTAATGCCGATTTCACCGGCGCGAAACTTGCAGGTGCAGATCTACGTGGCTCGAAGATCGATGGCATGCGCGTCGGTCCACGCGAACTGCAAGGAGCAACGCTTGATCCAACTCAGGCGCTGGCTTTTGTGCGCGGATTGGGCATTATAGTTGCCTCCCCATCTCCTCAATAAGTATGCGTCGTTTCTCAATACCCTATGACTATAGGATATTGAGAAACGACGGCTTAGACAAATTCGCCCCAGAAAAGGGAGAGGGCCGCAACAACTATCGCAATGCTTCCTCGTGAGACCTCTACCAACGAGAGGATCGCCGGTGCTTTTTTCGCTTTCATTTACCTATTATATATCCGTAGGAGTGCCAAAATGACAATTTTTCGTCTATATGAAACCAGTATCAAAACTACCGTCTGATTCCGTCTCTCGACTCAAGTATAGCACCTTTTCACGACGACGCTTCCAGGTGCATTTCCTCATTTGATGGAGTGAAGGGTTCTCTAGTGAGTGGGAGGGAGAAGTGGAAGGTAGACCCATGGCCCAGGGTGCTTTCTACTCAGACATTCCCATTATGCAGAGAAATGATTTCACGCACGAGAGATAATCCCAGACCAGTGCCCTCAATATGGCGCGTCGTAGCGGAATTACTGCGATGATAGAGCGTGAAAATGGTTTCGATGGCCTCAGGTGCGATACCAGGACCTTGATCCTGGATGCTCACGTGAACATGGTTCCCCTCTCTGCTGCTCTTGATCAGAATATCCCCTCCTATCGGCGAATATTTGATGGCGTTGGAGAGCAAGTTCGTGATGGCCTGTGTGAGCTTATCAAGGTCTCCTTCAATCTGGGGAAGCTTCTCATCCAGAGAAAGGTGGAAGGAATGATCCGTTGAGAGGAGCTCCATGCGTTTTGCGAGTATGGTTAACAAAGTATTCATATCAATTCTTACTACACGTATCTGCGTTTTGCCCTTTTTCATCTGTTCTACGTCCAATAAATCCGTGACCAGACGATGGAGACGAACGGCATCGGTGTAAATATCGTTGGCATAGTCTTTCACGTCTTCGTCAGAAAAATTTTCGCTGCGTAAAAGGTTGCTAAACCCCTCAATAGTGGTAAGAGCAGTTCGAAACTCATGACTCACCACTGAGATGAAGTCACTTTGCATTGTATTCAACCGCTGCATTTGCTCATTGAGGAGTGTCTTCGCGGCTATAATGAGATCGCGTTCGGTAGTTTGCTGCTCATATTGAAGTGCTAATGCACACAATTTGCAGAGAGCGGTGATCACCGCAATCCCTCCCGAATACGGCAGAGATCCATCCTTGGGAAACACAATGCCAAGTAAACCAATGAGGTGATGAGCGACACGGATTGGAGCCAGGTAACAATTCGGGGAAGAACTCAGTGGGGAGACATATGACAAAAGGGGGGACTGGGTGATGGTAAAAGGCACACTTTCTTGTTTTTCCAGGAGAGTGATGGTGCTGGGATCAGGAATGAGCAGGCTCACGTGAGCACCAGTGAGAGCGATTCTCACGCGTTGCTCCTGTTGCATGGAGAAACCTGCGAGCGCCAAAGGAGACAACACCTGAGTGCTCTGATCGATACGTATAATGATGGCGTGAGAGCAACCGAGAAGACGCTGGGCTAATGCCGCGATAGTGTTCTCTATCTGTTGTATGGCCTGAGCAGGATCGTCCTGCGTGACCATCTGCTCTTTCTGGGTAGAAGACATGACGAGGAGCTCCACTATCCGAAGGAGGACTTCGAGAAGCTCAACTCGCGGCTCTCTATAGTGTCGTTTGGTCAGATCATGAAGCACACACACCGCCCCATACAGATGTCCTTGTTGAGTATATAAAGGAGTTCCAGTGATAGCGAGCTGGACGTCATGGCCATCGAATGTATGCAGGTACACAACCAGCGCTTGCTTGCCCCTATCCTTTCTCCATTGAGTAAACGCTTGGATGGGAGGTGTTCAGGTGACAATGGATGTCCCTGTTCATCTCTCAATGGATGTGCTGTTCTCCATGAGAGACGTGGATTATTAGTCTGCTTAGTGGAGAGCGTTTGTGCCTCTAAAAGGTAGCGCGCTGCTTGATTTGAACGAAAAATATGTTCTTGATCATTATACACAATAACTGCATCCGTAATGGCATTGAAAATTGCTTCAAGCTCTTTTATACGCTCAAGTGCCTTCATACGCTCCTGTCGTTGTACCCCCATCAATTCTATCGCTACGCGTTGTTGTACTCCCATCAGTTCTATCGCTACGTGCTGTTGTTCCTTCACCAGCTCCCCAGCGGTCTGCTGCTGTTGTTCCTTCACCCGTTCCTCAGTAGTCTGTTTTTGTGCCCTTATCAATTCTATTGCTGTCTCTTGTTGTGCCCTCATCAATTCTATTGCTATCTGTTGTTGTGCCCTCATCAATTCTATTGCTGTCTCTTGTTTTGCCTCCGCCAGTTCTATTGTTATCCGTTGCTGCGCTTCCACGAGTTCGATAACCGCAGAGAGTTGTGCCTCTACCAGTTCTTCAATCTCAGGTTGTTCTGCTGCTGCTATCAGAAACGTTCGCCCAAAGGCTTGTGCAAGGGAAGCAGCAACCTGCTGCAATAAGGCAATATCCTCATGAGTAAAGAGATACTCTCGCTTCATACCAACATGAAGAACCCCAATCACCTGCTGGTCCACAATTAACGGCACACCGAGGAGCGAACGGAGTTGTTCACGAAGCAGAGGGGTCAGAATTTCAAGAGCCGAAGTATCATAGACAATAAGGGGAATCCCTTGCATGGCGATTTGCCCTACAAAGCCACGCCCAAAGGGAATAAAGACGTCACGCGCGACGATTTCTTCTAATCCAAGAACAGCCTGGATACGTAGGGCGGTATGATCTTCAGTCAGCAGTAAGATAGCAAGATTATCGGCTGCCATGCTCTCACGGAGACAATGCAAAACGGCACGCGAGAGATCATCAGCCTCGAGACGGGCAAGAGTCGGATCAGCTAATGCTTGAAGGATCGTTGTCAGTGTTTCTTGCTTCAAAGAAGACGCTTTACTCACGTGTTCTGATCTTTGATCCTGCATGCATTACGACCTTTCATGTCTCTTTCAATCATGCTCGTTTTGTATACTCGAGAGATTAATTCAACTCTCCTTACTCAGTGGGAAAGGATGGGGCTCAATGTTGTCATAATTTTTAAGATTTCTTCTTTTACTATACCCGCTCTCACAAATAGCCACAACTTGTTGAAAAAGCCCTTCTGGACTGAGGATCGAGATATGCCCTCTCC
>JACDAE010000220.1 GCA_013695595.1 Ktedonobacteraceae bacterium
CTGTAAATCGGCATGGGGATCAAAGACACGACCACGACCAACTCCGAGCAGACGCCAGAATGCTAATCCTGGTGCCATTTGGAGGGGTAGACGATCAAGGCCCAGGTGAGCCAGCGTAGCGATACCGTGCCTTTGGAAGTAGCGAGCAAGTGTAAAAGCAACAACAGGCTCATGCTCAAGAATTTGCATACGTTATTTCTACTTTGTTTGTACTCTACGACCAGGAACATGTATGTCGCGAAACTCCGGTTCAAGCATATTCATGAAAATATCCTCCTGACCCAAAAATTCTCGCCCGGTCAAAATTATGCCTCAGTTTCGATGGAGACTGCAAGTAGAGACTCCATTTATTCCACGATGCAAACATATATATGGATACTTTCACCATAAGGTTTTACATGCATTTAACAACACGATAAGGCGCGATTAATGCCCCTGGCCTATTGTAGTAGTGATAGAGCCATACATGGTAGCAATACCTCGTCCAGGGTCTATCACACAAATCTCATAGGTCCATTCTACATGCATGAACTGATCTATCAGCAAGAGAAGTGATGCCTTTTTGATAATCTCATCTATTCTTAACTTGACGCTAATGGGGGTGACGTTGGGTATGTCTTTAGGCCTTGCTGCGTTCCAATGCAATGACCGGAATCTTTCGAGGCGTATTCTTCTGGTACTCACCGAACTGAGGTGCCACCTCTACTTGCCTGGTGAAGAGCCGATCTCGCTCCTCACCATGGATTTCGGTGGCGGTAGCATCATATGTCTCAGATCCAACCTCTACAGTGACTTCCGGGTGAGCAAGCAGGTTATGGTACCAGTCGGGGTTGGTTGGTGCACCAGCTTTGGATGCGAATATAAGCAGGCGATCACCATCAGGCAGATACATCACCGGAGCAGTGCGGGGTTGGCCACTTTTGGCTCCCGTCGTTGTGAGTAGAATCAAGGGCGGCATTCTATCAACTTTGCCTTCGTTCGCTCGGAACGCTTCGATTACCTGGCTATTCCAGTTGTTTGTGTCAGTCATAAAGTAAAATCTCCTCTATTGATAGGCTCGATAACGCGCTTACAGAATAGTATCCTCTACGGCTGGTTCCGCATGAAGAAATGGCTCCCACGCTGTGATTAGAGTATTGATACGTCAGTGACCACCGGATAAATCGCGGCGGCTTGTGTCTGGACTCCACCGCAGATCGCTAAGCCGTTGCAGGCGTAGCGCTTTGGCTTCGACGTCCGACACATCAGGGTATAGTGACAAAATACCCGTTCCTATCCAGTCTTGCCGAATAAGAAGCGTTCTCATGGTAAGATTGCGAGCACCCACAAGATCGGCATGGAGCGTGTAATGACAATTTTGACAGACGAACAACAAACCTTTATTGGGACGATTCTCTTTGCAGGTATGTCCACAGACAGGACAGGCTTGCGAGGTGTAGTTCGCATCCACCTTGATTGCCATGCTCTTGTTCAGCAAGGCTTTGTAGGCAATCATGCTCTGCAACTCCGCAAACGACCACCTGAGAGAAGCCGCCCTGGCTTTTCGTTGCCTCTTCGTGGCGCGTTTGGTTCGCTCTTGTATATCAGTTAAGTTCTCCAACCCGATCAGGCTGTTGGGGTGCTGGTCTACAATGCGTTTGGAAACGACATGATTGGCGTCTTGCTTCAACCGTCTCTCCCTGCCCGATAGTGCTACCAGTCTTCTCGTAGCCGAGCGGGTGCCTTTTTTCTGAAGACGCTTTCTTAGTCGTGTATAATGAGTAGCTCTGGCTCGTACTCTTTTGCCAGAATGGAACGTACAATTTCCCCTGGTGGTGCTGGTCACTGCCAGATAACGTAGCCCTACATCTACACCGACTATTTGTCTAGAGCTTTCTGGTGTTGGATCTGCTCCCTCAATCGAAAGCGTGACCAACAAGAAAAAGCGTTTCTTGGGCTTGTCATACCAGAGCCTGGCGGTTCCGATCTCTGCACCAGATTGGATCAGTTTCACATGCTCACTGTAGCCTGTGTAGGGAAGGACTACACGCCCATTCAGAGAGAGCACGCTGACCTGTTGTTCTTTCTTAAACGTGTAGTCCTTGCTGTATTGATAGGTCAACGTGGGATTGACGAATGTGGGAGCTTGATCGAGTCCTTTATAGCATTTCTTAGTAATCCCGGCCTTACGCTGCTGAGCATTCTTCTTCACCTTAGACCATACCGTTTTGTAGGTGGCTCCCACTTGTCGAGGAACGCTGCAGGCCATTTGCGAAGGGAGATGAAAACGAGCACGTATCTCATCATATGTGCCTTCCTGCAATTTGACTTTGTTGCTCATCTTGTCATGCGCAAAGGCGTACCGACTTACCAGATTGAGCGAGTCCCGATACGCCAGTTGTGTGGCGCGCAAAGAGGCAAATTGCTCTTTCGTTGCATAGAGTTTGAGTTTGGCTGTGATCGTCGTTTTCATAGGTCAAGGATAGCATATCTTCAACAGAAATGCAAGAAAATAAAACTGATGAAGAATATTAAACAATGCCTCCGTAAAGCCGTTCTATGCTATACTGATAGCAATACGAAGTAGGAGAGAATCAATAATGCCCAAAATAACAAGCAAAAAAGAACTGGTCGCGTACTTTGAGGAAAAAAGCCAGCGCAGTGCGGATGAAGGTGGGATCTATCTGGATACGGTGAACGAGATACTCATTCTCCTCGATGAGACAGATGATATCGCCGAGATCAAATCCTTCGTGCGCAATCTTCACCGGGAGACGTTGAAGGAGACGCAACGCACCCAGGACGTTGAAACACGAATCGAGTTGCGCAAACAACTTGGAGTCTATGACGATTGCCTGACACAGCTACGCACCATTCCCGTCCACTCATAATGCCTGATTCCTATGTATGCTATGCCCCTACGCCTATTCGCACCATTTCCCCTGAAGGATGCAGGTCCATATAGTTACAATTCGCATGATACAAAGAGCGATTTATCCAGCAAGATTGGAGAAGTTTTGCGCGAGCCAGACATGCTATTATAGGCTTACTCCTTATAAGACAAACATGAAAAGAAAGAAGTGGATCAACCTATGTTCAAAAATACGAAAGCATTTTCCGGCTTTGCAGTGAATGATGTAGCAAAGGCAATGGAGTTCTATGGGCAGACGCTTGGTCTAGAAGTCACCGAATCCCACGGTCTATTAAGGCTCCACCTCGCTGGCGGCGGCAGCATCGTCGTGTATCCCAAAGAGGATCATATTCCCGCAACGTTTACCATCCTGAATTTTCCAGTCAAGAACATTGAACAGGCCGTAGACGACTTGACCTCGCATGGCGTGCATATGGAAGTCTACTTTGCAGACAAACACGACGCAAAAGGGATCTTCAGAGGAGGTGGCCCCCTTATCGCCTGGTTTAAAGATCCTGCCGGCAACATATTGTCTGTGATAGAAGAGGAATAGCTACACAGGTCCCTTTCCAGAAAACTTCCCCATATCGGATTCAACCTGTACTTGAAGGTCCTTGACAATCGCCCATGCACATGCTATCATTTGAACGTGACGTTAACGTAACATTTGGAGAGCAAGCAATGAATGACCGCATGCGCATGGGCGATTTAACGCAACGAGCCAGAGTAACCCCACGCACCGTCCGCTACTACGAAAGCATTGGGCTACTCCCGCCTGGGGAACGCGAAGGGCACGGTCAGCATTCCTACACCGAGGAGACGCTTGCCCGCCTACAGAAAATTGACCAGCTCAAGAAGCTTGGACTCAGCCTGGATGAGATACGTGACGTTATCGATCTCTATTTCACTGACCCCAGTGGAGTACAACCTAAACAGAAAGTTCTCGCTATCCTGCACCATCATCTCGCGGAGGCGGACCAGAAGATCGACGCACTCCAGCAATTTCGCGCGGACATACAAGGCCATATCGAACGCTTCGAGCACTGGTTAGAGACAAGAGAACCACACTAAGCTTTTTTTACCTCAAACATGACGTTAACGTCATGTTTGAGGTAGTCAACACATTCAGAAGGAGCCATACAGATGAGTGAAACAATTGGATTTATCGGACTCGGCCTGCTGGGCCTGCCAATGGCAACCAATCTTCTCAACGCCGGTTATTCTCTCCACGTGTATAACCGCACGGCAAGCAAAGCGGACCCATTGGTCGCTCAGGGGGCGCAACTGGCAAGCAGACCCGCTGACACGGTGACGAGCGGGGGGATTGTCGCATCCATTGTGTGGGATGACGCGGCACTGGAAAGCATCGTCATGAGCGAAGGCTTTTTAGAGCGCCTGGGACCCGGAGGGATCCATATTGCGATGAGTACAGTACTGCCCGAAACATCCAGGAAGCTTGCAGCCATCCATGCCAAAGATGGTTGCGTCTATGTCGAAGCTCCCATCTTTGGCAGGCCCGAAGCTGCGGTCGCCCACCAGCTCTGGATTCCTTTTGCGGGTCCACAGCAGGCTAAAGAGCGTGTTCGACCGCTTCTTGAGGCAATGGGTGCGCAAGGGATCTTCGATTTTGGCCCGGAGGTCGGCGCGGCAACGCTTGTCAAGCTGGTTGGCAACTTCCTGATTGGTTCGGCTGTATACTCCATGCGGGAAGCGCTCTCGATGGCCGAGAAAAATGGGGTCGATCCAAAGGCGGTCATTGACATGCTAACCCAAACATTGCTTAATGCTCCCATTTATCAGAGCTATGGCAAGAGGATTGCCGAGGCCGTTACAGCGGGTCAAACAACGGTTTTCCAGAGCAAGATTCCGCTGAAGGATACTGGTCTCTTCGAGAAGACTGCGCAACAGGTGGATTCACCCACGCCCATTGCAAGCCTTTTGCACAATCTCATGAATAGCGATGCATAATCCTAATGCATAAGTCACCATAGGGATTTGATCAAACATTACAGATGCACTACATATTGTGAAAATTTGAATCAGGTATTCACATTATAGGAAATGTCATAGAGGTAGGGGAGCCATTTATTATTCCGTGG
>JACDAE010000301.1 GCA_013695595.1 Ktedonobacteraceae bacterium
TACTAAGGAGTGTTTAAATCGGCAAGATCCTTGAAGAAACTGCCTCCCGTCGGTTATCTGGCACCTACTTTAGAATGCTTGACGCGCTATTCTGTCTATTCTGCAATTGGCTGGTTGCATGGGGGCACGTCTCCCTTATTATAACACATAATGGCTGTGAAAAGTATAGTGATTACGTTTTTATAGCTCAAATTCATTTAGCTGGCGTTGGTGTTGGTACTGGTGGTACTGAGCCTTCAAGTAATGGTACGCCGATAAATTGTATTTGTGAGCTACCAAACATGGCTAAAGTTTTGCTCTGGAGTTCGTCTGGTAAGAGGGGGCGCAAAATGACGGTGTAATATTGACTATCTTCAAAAAAATCTCCTGCCTGTTTCCCATTTAATGCTGTCTCAATGTTTTGTATCTGCCTTGCATCTAAGAGAATTGCGTGTTCCGGGATGGTAAATTGAAGGCAAGGGACGGTTGGATTAGAGCTAACATCATCTTCAGGAATAATGCCACATTCGAATGTAGCTGCCTGTGCCAGGGTAAAATCGGCGATGGGCCAGTCGGGAATAGTCTGTTTAAGGTTAGCACTGAATGTCTGGTAGGTGAGCAATGCGACCACTTTCCCTTGATACGCAGTAGTTGGTCCCTGTACCGCATGAGAGAGCGTCGCGAGTGCCTTGCCTAGACGTTGATATTCATCCTTATCTTGAGCACTGGCTGGCTGACTGCCGAACGCGCCATACATCAATTCCAGGTGCTTACCATCACTATTAATATCTAGAAAGGTGGCATCCTGATCTGGAATATCGAAGAATAGCTGGCGCTTGAAGCTAAGTAGCCCATCGGTGTCTACCAGGGTACTGAGCAATTGCTGTAGGGCAGTCGTATCGAGTTTCCCCTGCCGATTCAGGCCTAGTATGTACGTTCCATCTCCATAGATGCTGATCTGTGGACCAAGATTAAATGTCCCTTTTTGACCACCGCCATAAAAGGTACGTATAAGCACCTCGTTGCCACTGGTATTGTAGGTGATTTGTTGCTGTGTCGATGACCCGGTAAATGTAGTGCTTTGACCGCTTTGCGATTTTGAGATAGGAGAGGTGTCACAGCCACTAATGAGCACTATGACGAGCATAGCACTCAGCAGGAGAAGGGGCGATCGTAGATGTTTTTGCGTATAGTCTATCCATCTGTATAGGAATGCTTTATGCATGAGGTAGTGCGTGCATCCTTTCCTGACTTCTCTGGTTCGCATTGTTATCGTGTCCAGCAAGAACGTTATCTCTTCTATTATTAACGAGAAACTATCGTATTGGTTGCAGATGAAAAGAAGCGATAGCCAATCATCTTATAGACGAGCCTGGCAGCCAGAAAATCTGCGCGAACCTGACCCTGCATTGGACATAATTCAACGACATCCATCCCAACAATCGTGGTACGTGAGCAGATCTCGCGAAAGAGGTCCAGCACTTGATACCATGAGAGGCCACCGGGTTCAGGCGTGCCTACAGCAGGCATCTCACCGGGATCGAAGGCGTCCAGGTCTATTGTAACATAGGTATGTGCACTCAAACGTTCCCAGGGAATAGTGGTAATCCCTCTCGCTATCTGATAGGCCCATACAATAGATACGTTGGGATGCGTTTTCATGAACTCGGCTTCTTCGGGACTGAAACTGCGGATACCGATCTCTAGGAGGGGAATGCCCATATCGACAACGCGGCGTTCAATGGAGGCATGCGAAAGTGGTGTTCCCTCAAATTCCTCGCGGAGGTCTCCGTGGGCATCGATATGAACGACGGTAAGGTCAGGATAATGCTCTTGTACCGCCGCGATAACGGGTGCCGAAAGGGAGTGTTCACCACCAAGGGTCAATGGAAGCTGACCGCGTTGCAAGACTTCGCGTGCTGCATTTCCTGTTGCTTGTAGGGCCGTTGCGTGATCCATGCCGCTGTAATCCAGGAGTGGCCGTGTGTAGATGCCGGCTTCAATAGGGCAACAGCCGAGTTCTTCATCGTAGAGTTCCATCTGGCTCGATGCGTCTAGGATGGCCTGGGGTCCATGCTCAGTGCCTTTCATATAGCACACGCTATATTCAAGCGGAGCTGGGATAATGGTGACCTGTGCTGTTTCCGGGTCACAATAGGGGGCGTCAGGTGCGCCAAACTGTGTGATATGTGCTTCATCCATACTGATTGTGTGCCCTTTCCTTTATAAAATTACAGAAAGAAGGATGAGGACACTTCTCAAAAAAGAAGAGCGCCTCACCCACCATAATCACTACTTACAATGTTGAATGTTTCGGGTTTTGTATGCTTATTGCCCTTACCGCGCCCCCGTTCTGGCGAGCCTGGCGTTCATCGCAGCCTCATAACGAATGGGATCGGGTACATCTGGGCGCAAAGAGCGATTACCGCGAATGACAAAATGGGCTTCTACATCATCGCTCTGGAACATCTCTTTTGCGAAGGCGATAGCATCCTCCTGGCTGAATTCTTTGCATGAGCAGATGTCGATGTCAACTTCGCCATATTCGGGCCATGCATGCATGCTAATATGGCTCTGGGCGATGACAACAAAACCTGACATGCCAGCATCGAGCGGGTTGGACGTTTCAATATCGTAAAGGTGGACAGGACTGACCTTTTCCATATCGACGCGGCCAGGATATTCATCTAGAACGCGGCGCAGCAGTGGCTCATTGCTCAACAGCTCCCGGTCACAGTTATAAAGTTCAAGCATCAAATGGACAAGCATTGCGTCTTCCTCCTGATTATTGTATCAGACCTTCTTGCTTTAAGAAGGCTACCACATAGTCATCCTGTGTGCGATCTAAATTTTTCACACAGGATGATATTATACATTAGGTTGTCAAGCTAATGCAAAAGAGAAGAAGATACTTTGATCTAATGGCGATTGTCTTTCTACCTAAACGTTAGAAAATATCTAGCTAAACCCCAATATACTGTCTGCTTGAAGCTATCTTCCAATCAACCTAATAGCGATAAAAAATAGTCATTAGGTTGATTGTGCTTAGATACGCACCTTTTTGCCCACTTCGTACGCGTCTTTTAGTGTGGCGAGCAGTTCTTCACGGCGTGCAAAAAGTTCTTTGCGTGGGCGTGGCTGCGCCTTGCTTATGGCGTAGGCGCTGAGCAGGGGTAGAGCAATGGTCGAGTCGCCGTAGATAACGACCGTGTCTTTGAGTTGATCTGGTTTAATTTTGCCCCATGAAACTGCTTCCGAGGGAGTAGCACCAGAGAGGCCGCCCCAGTGTGGAGCATCCGCTGTGATCTGGATAAAGTAGTCGTGCCCACCTTTATTGATGCCGAGCACTTCCCATAATTGTGGTTGTGTTTGTAAGTAGAAGTTTTTGGGGCTTCCGCCGCCCAGGATAATGACCCCATTACGGGTTGCGGAGAGCACGATTGCCGTAGTTTCATTCACATCCGCCAGGGGATCGAGCGTCAATTTGCTGCCATCCAGGGCGTTGCGTGCCACATTCATGCCAATCGACGAGTCACCTGGGGATGAAGTATAGATGGGAACGTTCCAGGCAGCCGCTTGTGCCAGAACCGAATATTCGGGCTTTACGCCAGCATTGAGGAGCTGTGTGCCAAG
>JACDAE010000330.1 GCA_013695595.1 Ktedonobacteraceae bacterium
CCCCTACTACGACGATGCAATGCATATTTACAGAGTATTAGCTTCTATTCGTACAAATGGTCCTACATTGCGGTACTTCAAGTAACGTTGCTCTACAAGATCTGCGGGCGCGATCCGTTTGAGCTCGTTCAAGTGCTCAAGCAATGCCTCTTTGAGATAACCAGCGGCAAGGCAGTGATTGCGATGCGCACCACCGACAGGCTCAAGTACCAGTTTGTCAATAATACCTGTCTTTACAAGCTCACGTGCGCTAATTTGCATTGCATCGGCAGCATCGGGCCCATAGGATTTATCGCGCCAGAGGATAGAGGCCGCTGCCTCCGGAGCAGCAACCGTATACACACTATGTTCGAGCATAAGCAAACGGTCGGCAACACTAAGAGCGAGCGCACCACCGCTACCGCCTTCACCGATCACAACGGAGATAATCGGCACACGTAGTCGCGACATAAGATATAGATTGGCGGCAATCGCGCCTGATTGACCATGCTCCTCGTCTTCCAGGCCAGGGAAGGCCCCTGGAGTATCGATCAGGCAGACAATCGGCGTGTTAAATTTCTCGGCAAGTTGCATCAAGCGATACGCTTTACGATACCCTTCTGGATGCGGCATCCCGAAGTTACACTGCTGTTTCTCTTTGGTGGTGCGGCCTTTCTGCTGACAGATAAACATCACCGTGTCGCCCATTAGCGTGCCCAGGCCAGCCAGGATAGCGTGATCATCTGCAAAGGCGCGATCACCATGCAATTCAAAGAAATCGTCGCACATGAGGGAGATATAATCAGCGGCATAGGGACGCTCCTTATGACGTGCCACCTGGACCGTCTGCCAGGAAGTAAGATGGCTGTATATCTCTTTTGTACGTGTGCGCAGATCGTGGATAGCGCTCTCCAACTGCTGTTGACCTTCATCGTCAACACAATCTTGCTGTAAAGTGCGAATATCCAGGGCCGCCGCCGCTAACTCCTGCTCAAAATCCAGATCGTAATCCATCGTTTTGCTCCTTATCTTATTCAGTACAAACTAGAAAGTTCTCTATTCAGCATGGGTTCCGGTAGAAACACCGGTGTAAGAGTAAAAACGGAGAAAGCGTGCAAGCGTCTGGCGCAATTCATGACGAGGAACGATGGCATCTATCAGGCCATGCTGATACACAAATTCAGCAGTGACGGCATCTTTGGGCAGTTGGATATGCATGAACTGTTCTATAACGCGCGGACCTGCGAAGCAGATCAGGCCACCGGGTTCGGCGAGAATAACATCGCCAAGCATTGCAAAGCTGGCAGTAACACCTCCAGTGGTGGGATCGGTCAGGAGGCTAAAGTAGGGAAGTCCAGCTTCGCCCAGCTTCGCGAGTGCAGCAGATGTTTTTGTCATCTGCATCAGAGAATAGATGCCTTCTTGCATACGAGCACCACCGGAGGCAGATACAATCAACACAGGAGTTTGTCGCTCAAGCGCCAGTTCGATGCTACGCGTGATCTTCTCGCCCACTGCCGCACCCATGCTCCCACCAACGAAGCGAAAATCCATCACGGCCAGGGCCAGGGGCATATTCTCAATCGTTGCGTGCCCGATGACGACGCCTTCGTTGATCTGAGCTTTCTGCCGCTCGCTTTTCAACTTTTCCGCATATACCTGAGACTGGCTTACGAAATTCAGTGGATCAGCCGAAGCAATATCCGCATCGACTTCGACGAAACTGTCAGCATCTACCAGCAGATCAATGCGCTCGTAAGCAGTGAGTCTAAAATGATAGCTACACCTGGGGCAAACTTTGAGATTACGTTTGAAGTCGCGGTCGTAATGAATTTCCTTGCATTTCGGGCACTTTACCGCGATATTCTTCGGTACAATAACTGCCGATTGTCTTTTCTCAATGATGGATGCGTCAGTGGTCTTTAAGGTAGTCTGAATCATTTCTTTCTCCTTACGGCGCATAAAATACGCTCGTTGCTCAAATCTCTATAATATTACAAGGGTTGTGTAGGCCCTGGATAGGGGCGTCACCTCGCGTGCGCCCAGGTAGCCTAGAGTAGGGAAGCAGCAGTCACTGGCTCTTGTAGCTCCGCGCCTTTTAGAGTTTCTACCAATGCAGCTACTTTCTCTGGCGTATCTACTGCAAACGCTCTCTTCCCCGGTGCAATACGGTTTGTGAGCCTGGTAAGTACCTGAGAGGAACCTAACTCAATAAAAGTATCGCAACCAGCTTCGAGCAATGTTTCAATGCAGGTTACCCAACGAACCGGGCTCACAATTTGCGCAATGAGTTCTTGATGTATCTGATAATCTTTGGTCAGCGCTTTCCCTGAAACATTGGCAACAAGTGGGACATAGGTATTGCGCCATGTCAGATGCTGCATAACTTCTTTGAGTTCATCCTGTACCGGCGACATCAGCGCTGAATGAAAAGCGCCTTTCACTGGCAGACGCATCGTTCGTGCAGTATCGTATGCCCGCACAGCCTCCATAAGTTCCACCACACCCTCCTCGACCCCAGAGACGACCAACTGAGTAGGGGTGTTCCAGTTTGTGACGGTGACAAAATGCCGTTTAGAGACCTCGGCACACACATCTATCAGGATCTCTGAGGGCAGACCAAGCACCGCTGCCATTGCCCCTGGTTGTTTCTCCTGAACCTGGTACATCAATTTTCCGCGTTGGCAGACAAGATATAGACCTTCCTCAAACGAGAGTGCACCGGCGACCACTGCCGCTGTATACTCTCCCAGGCTATGTCCCGCCACCAGATCTGGATACAGGCCCAGTTGCTGTGCATACTCAGTCAAAGCCAGAGAATGAGCGAAGAGCGCGGGTTGAGCAATGTTTGTCTGGTTGAGTGCATTGGCAGGACCCTCTACACAATACCGGGTTATAGGCATACCACTTACGACATCAGATTGCGCCATGTACTGCTCAAACAATGCAGGACATGTACGCGCTAGTTCATCCCCCATCCCCAATTTCTGTGAACCCTGCCCAGGATAAAGAAAAGCTATTTTGCCCACTATGCTTGTTTCCTTTCTACTGCGGTGCTCTGTGGCAAAGCATTATTTGTAATACTGGCATTATTTGTAATACTTTGCCTTTACCAATCAATTACTAATGTGTTAAGCGCTAAAAAAGGATCAGAATGTTTTTCGCTTGCGGTTTCTACTTTGCCCTTTCAGAGGGCGAAGCATTATTTGTAATACTGGCATTATTTGTAATACTTTGCCTTTACCAGCCAATTACTAATGTGTTAAGTACTTAGGGAGTAACTATTCAGGTCTCCTCGCCACCTGCGGTGGCTCGCCTCGGTTTGGTGTGAGTGGTGGGATATGC
>JACDAE010000354.1 GCA_013695595.1 Ktedonobacteraceae bacterium
CCAGGATCAAACTCGCCATCCAATTTATGTTCATCCCTCTCTACAGAGAGATCAAAATGCATTGCGTTGAGTTGCGACCATGGCCAAGTTACGTTGTTGTTGTTACTTGACTTGATTCGCAGATTAAATCTCGTTCCTCTCTCACAAGAAGAACAAGTTGTTGACAGAAAACTGCTTGACAAACAGTTTACGTTCTGCTTTCCACTCTTCAATTGTTAAAGGTGCTTCATGGCATAATAAAACAAGCCATGTTTTTTGTTTGTTTAGAAGTTGTAGAGTAGACCAATTCCGCATCCTCTAAAGAAGAGGATAATAAATCTGGGACATATCGCATTCAGGGAAACCGTTTAAGAGGTTTGTAACCAGAAGCTGCTTACCCGTCTACATCAACCGCACCAGTATTATCGCACAGGTGCTTCGCGTTGTCAAGAGTTTTACCAGACTTTCCTACAAGTACTCTTCTCCAGTATTATCAGTGAAGTGGCTCGTAGGCGTCTCTCTCGACGACTCCGGTATTATGACATAGGTCTGAGATGTTGTCAAGAGTTTTTAGATGAGATTTTAAAACGTCTCAGAAAATGTGTGTATTCCTTCCGCTTCCGCACACACAGAGAAGTACAAAATAGGACTATTCCTGATAACGCGCCTCCTAAAAGCACTCCTATACGCCTTTTCTTGTTCAATACTTTTCCTGCACTGCCATTTTTAGAGGTAGTACTTCCGCTGCACTCTATAGAGTTGCTGGCATCAACGCTTTTCTTTGTAGTACTTTTCTGAGTGCGCTTCGTTTCTGGCGGAACAGGAATACGCATAACGCCTCTATGGCGCAGGCCAGAGGAAAAGGAATCTGGAGAACTCGTTGTTCTATCTGGCGTTACATTGATAACGACGATATCTGGCATGCTGTTGATGGTTGTCTCTTGCGTTGGCACTGGCGTTACTGTAACGGTAGCTATAATATCAGGCAGCACAATTGGCTGCGGTGTCGCCGGTGATGGTGATGGTGAAGGTGATGGTGGCGTGATCACGGGCACAGTCTTCTGAGGGGCCGAGGTTGCGACGGCCTTTACATGTGGCCTCTTCCTGGAATGCGGTTTATTCTTTCTCACATGCACAACCTTCGAACGCACACGTCGCGCTTTGCTCGTTTGAGGGACCGGGTTATTATTCACAGCGTACACTTCTACTTTTTGGGGTGTCGCAGTTGGTTGTACTACAACGGTAGGAGTGTGGACGCAGATGACTCTAGGAATCCTCGTCGCTATTGGAGTGATGCCCGCTACAATAACCCGCACCGGCGTCTTCCCTGCGATTGCACCTACATTTCGATCACTCATTTCCGGTTGCACTGCTTTCTTTGCTTGTGACGGCTCCTTTGTAGGAACCGAGGACCAGGTAGAGCTATTAAGGCTAAATAAAAGTAAGAATATACTGACACTAATAAAAAGAAATGTAAAGAATAGCTTTAGTATCCTCTGCCTATTTTCACCAGGATTATGATTCCATAAAGCCATAACTGTATTGAGCATGTATGTCTCCTTCTCACCACACTATCTACCCTATTTTTTAGAAGGACCCGTTGAGCGCCACGAGGCCTGAACTTCATAAGTATTTCTATGAGTATCATAAGAGTCGGTCTTCGTAGAGGGATAGAGCTGGCGCACGCGTGCGTGGGCCCTATCATTTACAGATCTCTTTTGCGCACGCAGCAATATAGCATCCAGATACATGGTGCATTCGAGCGGGAATTGAACCTCGAATAGTTCGCGCCTGGCCCAACTTTCACTCACTACAGCTATAACTCCTGGCAAACGAGAAACATGAAGCAAGCGACTATAATCAAGAACTAGCTGACGGCGGCGTCCGATATAGATCATTCTTCTATCAGTGAAAATGAGCATTCCCTGATCTTTGACACAGTAGCTCGATTGTTTTGCGCTTGAAAGTGGTTCTTCACATAACGTCGTATGTATACAGTAATGAGCCAGTTCACCGGCGAGCAAGCGCGTTGGGACGTACACATGTGGCAACGTCTCAGCCTGTAAGCTCTGAGCCAGTTGTTCCACATCGAAGCCATGCTCGCGCCGTGCTCGTTCAGCCTGGATACGTTTCATTCTACGCTGGCGTCGCTCGTACCAGATAAGTTGCCAGTCTGGTAGTCTGAACGACAGTATCTTCTTCAGGGGCTCCATCCAATACTCATCAGTCATACGTGGGCGCTCCATAGGAGTTGTGACCGCACGTTGGATTATGCGTACATCATCGGTCTGGCGCGGCTCTACTGCTACGCCAGTGACCCATTGTGGCAGGTCAACATGATCAGTATTGATTACAGGTGCAACAACCTCAGGAGTTTGCAGATGGCAAAAGGCGCTTAAATATGATGCTGTTCGTTGTGCAATCTCGATGGTTGCAATGCCACGTAACACTACCCTCTTCTGCTTGAAACACAGTTCGAGACGAGCGGAAGGCACCCCTACCACATGATAATAATTGGAATGGATGGCGATGAGATCAAACAACGGATAAGAGGTACCACCAATATCCAGATGATCGTCATAGAGACGCATCACCTGACCCCATCCATAGACACACTCGATTATAGGCTCTAGCAACATCTTCCACTTTCTTCCCACAGTAATTATGCTAAAAAGAATTTACAACGTTATCTTCTCACATAAAAGCAAACGAGTGTGCTCTATACTTGTAACGTGCATCAATACATCCATACATGCAAATATCCAAATACAGTAGGGACCATATTTGCATGCGGTATTTGGGGGTTTTATTTTTTGACCCTGCGTAGGAGCAACCGTAAAAGCAGGCTGCGCAGTGGGGAGGTCAGATGCTGTTTCGTCTCATCCTCTCCTATTGGAGACTTTTGGCGGGGTGGCCCCCAGCGATCATAGACAAAGAGTTCCGTCAAACGCCAGAGCGAAGGGGCTTGCTCCGGGAACTGTGTGCCGAGCATATTGCTATATTCATACGGCGTCTGCGAGGAGCGAGGGGCCAGACCTGCCCAACTGGCAATGCGACATAAACGCCAGAACATGGCAGCGATAAAGCTATTTTCAGCGTAGAGATTGCGCCACCAGTATGATGCAACCGCCATCAAGAAAACGATCAGAGATAGGAGCAAGACCAGAATTGATGTACCCAACAACACTCCCTGATTGACCGTATTCTGTTTTTCTGGATGTTGCGTTCCTCCTGACTTCGTCGTTGGAGGTGGCGTTGCTGGATGGGTCTGATTTTTGATAGGAGCAGGCGTTGGTTTTATTATGGGCGTAGGCTTAGGAGCGGCATTTGGCGTTGGAGGTTTTGCAGCAGAAGTTGGCGTAGCATTGGGGGCAAAACCCGGTGTTGGATCAAAATTCACCCAACCGAAGTTGGGAAGATATGCCTGCACCCAACTATGTGCATCCTGTCCATCTACCGACCATACGTGGCGTGCCTGATCAATATGGCCCTGACTAAAACCATTGACGACACGCGTTGGAATACCCATTTGACGCGCCATTACCGCCATAGCCGTCGCATAATATGTACAATAACCACTACGCGTCTGCAAGAGCCAATCAACCGCATCCATATTGCCAGGAACAGGGGCATTTGTGGTTGAATAGGTAAACACTGCCTGATCACTCAGATGCGCTTCTAGCATCTTAAGTGCGCTATAAGTATCCGTAGCTCCCCTGGTCCATTGCTTCATCGTACTTTGAACATTAGGCGAGAGATCCTGCGGCGTCCGTGTATAATCCATGGCCAGGGTAGCATAATACGCATCATTATGCCAGACATCTGGCCTTACGTCGGGCAAAGGGACAGTAGATAATACGGTGGTATTATTAGTCGTCAAGAGCGAAACAACGGTATAATGCTCACCTTTGATCAGGGGATCTTGTTGGACCCATGCACCTGCAGTGCCATCTCCATACATAAGTGTGGAGGTGTCAAAACGTACTGGCTGTGGAGGACCAAAGATGTAATGTTTGGTTCCACCTGGAGGCTGCACAACCGTGATAGCCGTCGTCACCTGGGTACTATCAGCCCTATTAATATCAACCGGAATGGATGTATTTGCATCATAAGGTTGCGTATTGACCAACGATGTCGTCCAGGTATGTCCATCAAAGTAGTTGTAAGTAAAGCCTTCGAGATAATGCGGCTGCAAGTTGGGACTGGTATAGTACAATACCTCCCCCGCTGGCAGACGCACATTACCACTGATAGTCATTTGATCGCTGAAAAAATTGCTTGGTGTCTGATACGGTTGAGTCAGAGAACCAACGTTTTGCAACGAAACATGCCCATTAAGAACGTTAGTCCAGGCATTATTCAATTGATCCCAGAATGCTTTACCGTTCACACTCTGATTCTGGGTTGGTAAAAACCAGCTCATCAGGAGCGCAACAAGCGTTAACACACAGGCCACTTGCATACAACGTCGAACCATAGTCCGCATCCAGGCAGAATCTGTGTACAGTCCTTCAGTCACCCAATTTTGAATCTGATTGACAAGCTGCACACGCGCAATAAGGAGAATCAAGCTACCAGCTAAAATGATGACCAGATATGACTGATCCTTCTTCACATAATTGAGATTCACGAGCATAATAGAGCAATAGACGAGGGCCACCAGCCAGGGTAGATGCGCACGATAGACGAGCCAGCTACCGAAATACCCAAGAAAGAAGCAGAGAAAGGCCAGGTAGAAGAAAAAGACCACTTCATTCGTAGGAATCATGCCAGCAGCTACGGTACCGGTGATCGCAGCTCGCAAACCGCCTAGAACAAACACCCAGTTTATCTGGAAAGCAATGGCGCTGGTCAACCAGATCGCCAACCAATGCCCGATAAGGCATGCACCCAGGTGTAATATGCCTTGGGGCATCTTTGTAAGCCTGGCTACGCCGAGACCAATGAGGAGGCCAACAGCGGGACTCCACAGCAGCACATTGCTATGACTCACCCAGTTTGCGCCAATGATCGAGCCGACAACACTATATAATGCAATGGCTAGAAACAGGAGTGGTAGCCAGCCTTCGGAGGGAACCAGGCGGAACGACAGGGGTCGTGAAGGCAATTTCGTTGTTTGCCCTCGCGACGGCGACATCTCAGAACGAAAGACCACTTTATCCTCTGGTCGGTCTTCCCGCTCTGGTGACCGCTTTCCATCAATGATACTCGACCGCATCAAGCACTCCTCTAAGCCATAAAAAGCATACTATTTTAAATTCATGATCATCTGTAATAGATATCCTTAAGTATACAATCTAAACCGTCTAAACAACCCATATTGGTGGATATGTGGGACGATATGTTCATAGATACCCGGATATAAAGGTTATTTGGAGCTGACCTGTTACAAATTTCTCCAACGCGCCTGCTCCCACCCCAGATGTGCATGACTATTCACCAATCTTACGGTATGACGTGATTCGCGCCAGTCAATCAGGCTAATTGTTGCTGGATCTAGAAAAATATTGAAGATAGAGGTCAGCGGAGCACCCAACGCTGTGCAGAGTAATGTCTTAATCGGTCCGACATGCGAGACAAGCACGATGCTCTGACCCGGATGTGCAACTGCCAGATGCTCAACCAGCGCACACACGCGGATTTGTAATGCCGCGAAGCTCTCTCCTTCTGGCGGTGACATGGTTGGATCCGCTTCCCATGCCCGTAACAACTGATTGTCAAGTGGGCTGCGATCCAGAACTTCGGCGCGGCTCAATCCTTCCCATGTTCCAAAATTTCCTTCAATCAGAGCGTCTTGTATCTGTACCTCCAATCCATGGCTGGCTGCGATTGGTAATGCGCTATGATATGCACGTTGCAGGGGACTACTATATACAGCCGCAATGGGAAATGTAGCAAGGGCTTCCCCCAGCAATTTCGCCTGCTCTTCTCCACGTTCTGAGAGCGCATCATTACGGGCACCGACGTAGCGAAATTCGCGGTTGGCAAGTGTTTCGCCGTGGCGGACCATGAAAATACGTGTTGTTGTCATCAAAGATATCTCCTTATCACAAAACAATATTATACTATTATTTTGGCATCCGCTTAGTTTCCTTAAAATACTGAGAAACAGGATAGAGACAAAAAGCATCTCTGACAGATCGCATTGAGCATATCTCCAGCACCTATAAGCCACCCTGACGACAATAATGGATCAAATGAGGACCCCTAATCTATCTACAAGGCTGATCAATCAACGACTCATACATCATTTGTTAAGCATATTAGAGAAAGATTAACCGTAGTTTAGCTTCTTCTTAGAGTCGTTTCTAAGGCCCATTTATGCCTTGTATTCTAGAAAAATTTCGGTTATTATAGAAAAGGCGAATGTGAGTGATCCTTACGCTTACGGGGTAAGCAAAAACTTTTACTAGAAACGCATTTGTCGCAGGTATAGATTTGTTTACAAAAGAAGGAGAAATTTATTATGTTGACAGCTTTACTTTTCTGGATTGTCGTTGGTCTCGTAGCTGGTTTCCTGGCGAGCGTCGTCATGCGTGGTGGCGGTTATGGTGTTGTTGGTGATATCGTTGTTGGTATCGTTGGTGCTCTTATCGGCGGCTTCATTATGAATGCACTTGGTTTCGCCACAGGCGGCAACATCATCTATAGCGTTCTCGTTGCCTTCATTGGTGCCTGTATCCTGATTGCGATCTTGCGTGCAGTTGCTGGCGGCACACGCCGAACTCTATAAATTGTACAATTTCCTGTACGATATATTCGCTACAAAGCGTACTCTATAGTATAAAAAAAGAAGAGGAAAAGATCATTATGATCTACCCTCTCTTTTTTTGTGTTTCGTCATTTTTTCTTTGGGGCAGCTTATTTTGCATATAGCTCGTCCTTCCTCTCACGAAAAAAGACAAACAAGGCTGAATGCCTCACAATCAATGCGATCACATAAACTGGATATTTAATCCCTCAATCACAATTTCTCTTTCCGGCAGATGCACAACCATAACATACTCTCCAGATGGAACCGCTTTGAATACAACATTGCCCAGGTCGTCTATTTGCGCAGTCATCAATGGTATAGCATTGGTCAAATGAGCATTGGCATCCCGTGCAAGAGGAAAATCCAGGGCATAATAGAGATCGACGGGTACACCTTCTTGCTCTTCGATAGCTTCATCAGGGTTATCACTGGTAAAGAGGCCCAATAAAATGATCTCTCCACCGCTTCCACGCGACAGGTGCAAGGAGACATTAAGTTCTCCAGCGCGATATTGACGCGGCCAGGGTCCATCAGAGACGGCCCCGCGCGTGACGAGTTGAGGTTTCCAGGGGACAAACGCAGCAATAATACGCTCTGCCATACGCCGAGGAAGCACAGTCTTTGCTTCAAGCATAGGAAATGGTTCAAAGTCATCTAAAAATTGTCGTATCGTCATAACTTCACTGGTACATAATGGACATTCAGCGACATGATACACAATCATTGAGTTTTCATTATTATCAAGCATACCCGCACAATAAAGATTAAGTTGGGTTACAGTGGGGCACACGCTACGATACAGCTTTGAGAGCAATTGGTTGGGAGCTTGCATATATACAGCGAGTCGCTGCTGACAGGCGAAACATTGCTCCAGGTGTTCTTTTTTCTCCTGCCTTAAAGCTACTTTGTCTAAAACCAGGCTCATCAGCTCCTCGGCACTGGGAGCCATTGAGTTTGTACATTCATCTATCATGCGCAATTCCTCATGTTATTCCTCGACAACGCCATTTCTTTCACTACCACTCACTTCACAAGACGCTTCATTGTTATCGCTTTATAAACGCTGACAGCAACGTTTTTAGAGCCTCTCATTGCTAAAAAGGAGAGCAAAGCTCCGTTTGCTCTCCTTTCCATAAGTTTGTGCTCACTTGTCATCACCACTCAGCCGCCAGCGAATTTTGTCAACGTTACGTAGAACGCGCTCCATAATATTGCGTTTCAGGCGGTAAATTTCGCCCTCACTGCTGAACTCTCCGGGACAATAGCGAATAATTTCGCGTGGCTTGAGGTTACAATGAAAATGCAAATAAGCAACACGCTTTTCCTTCTCACCTGACAAGAGTCCTTCGATAACTTCCCACAACTCGTTCTCTTGATAAGAATCCTCGACTAAAAGCTCCTCTTTATTTGATTGTCCATAGTCGGCAATAGGTTCCTCACGAGGACGCGAGAAGGCTCGTAATGTATCCATAATAGCACAATTGAGACAGAGATGTAAGTAACTGAGTGCGCTTGCTAGCGTCGTAAAAGTGAGTTGCTGGTCGCTGACCGCCAGCCAGAAACGGCGAAAAGCTTCGTCGATATAACTTTGTTCGCTATCATAACGTAAAGCCACATCTCTACTGGGATGACGGCCAAACCAGACACGTACATTTTCACCAAACTGCCGCTGTAAAAAGGTCCACGCACCATCATCACGAAGCACCACCGCACGGCGGAAAATCTCCAGGCCATAGCGATCATTGCTGGCTTCTTTATTACGATACTTGTTCATCTCATCGACACAACACGACACAAGATCTGTTAAACTCATCTCGCCAGGAGCTCTATCCATTCTGATACCCATGACTCTTCACTACTTCCCCTCCAGCAAAGGCTGAAGTATGATCTCACACATACATTGACATTCTCTGCTACTAGTATTTAACGTATCATCGCATGGAATATAAATTATATCCTGCGATGGAGAGTTCTATGTACAAGAAATGGGCGCTTCACTAAAAAATGATTTTCAAGTGAAGGTAGAAAACGACTTAAAACATTAGCACTTACGAATAAAATGATCACTCTCTTGTCAAACTTCAACACTACAGAGGCAACCAGCACCTGTGCAGCAACTCCGTCGTTGATACTAGTGAGTATAGTCGATTACGTTCTCAGTTAAACATGTCATTTGTCCCATTTTCTTTTGTCTTCGACAAATATTCCGAACAATACTCTTATCAATTTAGGGGGATAAAAGATAGCTGTTCCATACAAATATAAGCATACATCGACAAAGAGGGTTAAACAATGGTTCATGCAACCATTTAATTGTGACCATCGACACAAAATGGCTCACGGGATGCATTATATGGCGTAGGGGATTATTCTTCTGAGCGTCCATCAATGATAACCAGTGCGGCTCCCAGGTCAACTGTCTGGCCTTTGTTCACAAGGATTTCTTTAATCTTGCCACGAATAGGCGACGAAAGGTCGTTCTCCATTTTCATGGCTTCCAGAACAATGACCGACTGGCCTGCCTTCACTTCCGTTCCCACCTCCAATGGCATGCCGATGACCAATCCAGGCATAGGAGCGTAGATCGTAGCCTCGCCGCTATGGGCACTTCCCTTTATCAATCCTGTCAGGGTTCTGGCCCGTTCATCCTCGGTAGTGACTTCAAAACGCTGACCATTGATGAAGATTTCATAGGTCTGGCCGTTTTTTTCTTCAGGGCGTGTAATAGGGCGAGCAAACACATCATAGGACTTGCCAGAAATAAGAAGGCTGTAGCGGCCACCAATAGGCCCATATATTGCGCCATTCGCGAGTGGTGCAAGCCGCTTCCAATCGATTATGTGTTCGTGAGTATCCAGTTCTACCTTGTTAAGGGTATCTGCATCATGTATGGTAAGGGCATATGTTTGCTGCTGAGTTATTGCGACAATACGTGACATATGAAGTGGCCATCCTCTCAAGGTGTTTCCCAAAAATTATTGTATCATAATTTCTAACACTTCTCTAACACTTCTCCTACACTCCTCTAACGGTTCATGTGCCATACTTCTTTTTAGAGACTGAACAAAGCAAGATGACCTGGGATAAAAAAGGCATGCACACAACAGAGGACAATCAAACACATGATGGAGAATTTGCACAACGGCAGGCCTCATCTCAGCAGAGATCGCCACGTTGCGCAAACTGCGATATCGAGATACTCTGGCCTCCAGTAATGGTAGGGGAAAAAACCTATTGTTGCAATGGCTGTGCCAGTGAAGGTCCCTGCAACTGCGATTACTCACAGTATCGTTCTGTGAATATCGCAGGGGTGATCCACTATGGTGTGAACTGACCAATCCCAATTATTTATCGCATCCAGCGATAATACACATCTCATTATGAAGAAGGAGTATACGTCGTGGCAAACATTCGTCCCGTCGGCGACCGTGTGGTCGTAAAGCCTGCTGCTAGAGAAGAAGTTACCAAGAGCGGAATTGTGATTCCCGATACAGCCAAAGAGAAACCCCAGGAAGGTGTCGTCATTGCAGTAGGCAATGGCCGCTTGCTTGATAATGGTGACCGCTCACCCATCGATGTTGCAGCCGGTGATCGCGTTCTGTTCGCCAAATATGGCGGTACCGAGTTTAAGTTGGATGGCGAAGAGTACCTGGTACTCAAAGAGAATGATATTCTCGCCATCGTTGGATAGAGATTATAGAGGAAAGAAGAATATAAAATGGCAAAACAGATTATATTTGATGAGGAAGCCCGTCGCTCCCTTAAAAAGGGCATTGATATTCTGGCCGGCGCTGTCAAATCGACGCTTGGTCCTAAAGGCCGCAACGTCGCCCTTGACAAAAAATTTGGCGCACCCAGCATCACCCATGATGGTGTAACTGTCGCAAAAGAGATTCAGCTTGAGAACCCCTTTGAAAATATGGGCGCTCAACTTCTCAAAGAAGCAGCCACCAAAACGAATGATGTTGCCGGTGATGGTACAACTACAGCGACCGTTCTGGCGCAGGCAATCGTCAACGAGGGATTGAAGAATCTGGCCGCTGGCGCAAACCCGATGCAACTGAAGGCTGGTATCGACAAAGGCACTCAGGCCGTTGTTGAGTATATCCGCAAGATGGCTATTCCAGTTGAGGATCAGAAAGAGATCGCACAGATCGCTTCTATCTCTGCCGCCGATGAGCAGATCGGTAACTTGATTGCCGAAGTGATGGATCGCGTCGGAAAAGATGGCGTCATCACCGTTGAAGAGTCCCGTGGCATCAATTTCGAGACCGAGTATGTCGAAGGTATGCAGATCGACAAAGGCTACATCTCTCCCTACTTCGTCACCAACACTGAAAAGATGGAAGCCTCGCTCGAAAACCCCTACATCCTGATCACAGATAAGAAGATCAGCGCAGTCCAGGATATCCTGCCTATTGTTGAGAAGATTGTCCAGCAAGGTCGCCGTGAGATCGTTATCATCGCAGAAGATGTCGATGGTGAGGCTCTGGCAACACTGGTCGTCAACAAATTGCGCGGCATCCTGAACGTTCTGGCCGTGAAAGCTCCTGGCTTCGGCGATCGCCGCAAAGAAATGCTGCGCGACATCGCAACGTTGACCGGTGGCGAAGTGATCAGCGAAGAAATGGGCCGCCGCCTTGACTCTGCCACCCTGGCCGATCTTGGTTCTGCCCGCCTGGTCAGTTCACATAAAGAAGATACAACGATCATTGAAGGCCATGGCGAGACTGCCGAGATTCAAAATCGTGTTCGCCAGATCAAAGCCCAGATCGAAGACACCACCAGCGATTATGACCGTGAGAAACTGCAAGAGCGCCTGGCAAAACTGTCCGGTGGCGTTGCCGTCATTAAAGTCGGTGCTGGCACCGAAGTTGAGCTGAAGTATCGTCAGACACGTGTCGAGGATGCACTCTCCGCC
>JACDAE010000377.1 GCA_013695595.1 Ktedonobacteraceae bacterium
GTCCAGGCTATTGAAGATCGGCTTCAGTCTGTCCAGGTTATTCCCCAGGACGACGCCCAGGTAGGCGAGCAGGAACGACCAGGGCAAGGAACCCAGGAAGGTATAGATACAAAACTTTGCGAAGGGCATCTTGGTGATACCAGCAGGCAGGGAAATGTAGGTGCGTACGACGGGAAGCAGGCGTGAAAAGAAGGCGGTTGCGCTCCCCCATTTTTGAAAGAACTGATCGGCCTTATCTGCATCATGTTGAGAGATCAGAACATAACGGCCATATTTGAGCATCAGAGGGCGCCCACCGGCATAGCCAATACCATAGGCCGCAATCGATCCAATCACACAGCCAATTGCTCCGGCCAGCGCGACCAGGATCAGGTTAAGCCAGAGAGGAAAAGAGGGACTGGTACCGGGCAGGTGTCTCTGGATGGTACCCTGCGAGAGTAAGATACCAGCAATAGGCATAACAATTTCACTAGGCAGAGGAATACAACAACTTTCAATAGCCATAGCAACTACAATACCGAATAGACCAGTTACAAGATAGAGATTAGTTATAAGCGTTGTTAGTGCGCTTGTTAAATTTGCTAACAATGGAAAAGCCTCCTTTAGAAAATATACACATCTTTCCCATAGTAGCATACTTTGTCAAAAGAGACCAGGGCCAATAGTACAAAAATAATGTACTAGAAGTACTTATTCTTGATCGTACTGTTGCGGCTCCAGTCGTGAGGAGCGCCGTACCTTGGGGGGATGCAGTTGTTGCGACATTTCCTGGCGTATAGGATCGTCATCGTAGGTGTAGGGGGCACGACGGACTAATGGCCGCCCCAGGTTCTCCGATGGCTTCTCTGTATGTGGGACCTCGCCATCAAAGCGTGGGTTACGCGTCATCTGCCCTGTGGGGCGTCGCATGGAGCCTGTTTCTGGATAATAGTCGCCCAGGCTTTCAGTCTCCGGATCATCGAGATACGCAGATCTACCACGTGCAGAGCTACCACCTTCGGGAGGCAGAGAGCGCGGTGGCAGATCATTACGTGATGTTTTTGACTCAACGACGCGTGGACGGCGTTGCGTTCTGGGGTTCTCCGGTGGCAACTGACGTGAAGGGCGTGGGCGTGGGATCTGCTCATACTGGTCTGGAAGCTCCTGGCCAGGACGCATTGAGGGTATGCGACGAGAGACATGCGTTGGCAATACCTCTTCATCCTCTTCGTATTGCTGCGCTTTCTCGATGCGTGCGGCACGTAAAGCGGCAGACTTATGGTGACGGAGTACAGAACCGGGTTCATAGCCAGGAAAACCTGGATAGTTCAAGTTGCGGGTGGTTGCACGGCGGCTACCAGCATCCTGATTACGAGCAGCTTGAGTGTTTCTTGTGCCTGGTTTGGGCAAAGGATCATACGTGCCACGGCGCGAAACAGCCTGTCTGTTGGGCGCGGGACGGGGCTCTGGCAAACGTTGAGGAGCTGGCTGTGGGAGGCGGCGGGGTTGCTGATAGTACTCCTCCTCATCCCAAAATTCTTCATCCTCGGCATCTACGTATTCTTCGACGGCGTAAGAGCCTCTTCTAGCTGGGATCTGCTCGTACTCGTACATTTGCTCAAATTCAGCCTGTTCGGCCTCAGCGCGAAGTTGCTCATCGTGACGGTGAGAGAGGTAGGAAAACAGCGTAAGGGAGATCGGAATACTTAAAAGCAGTGCAGCCAATCCACCTATCAGCCCACCAAGGACCCAGGAATTTAATGTATTACCAAACCACAAAACCACGGCGGCACCGGCAATGAGCACCAGTGCGGCTGCAACAGCCTTGATCATCTGTTCTCCAACAATGGATACCCCTGCACTTACGCAAAGGGATGAAACGATTGCCGCCCGAAAGCGGAAGCGGGCAACGCTATAAACCTTGCAATGATCTTTTAGCAAACATGACACCCGCCAGGGAAGGTACCCTGGCATGATTATACCAGACTTCGGGCAAGAGTACAAGTGGGGGAAAGAAGAGAGTAGAAGGTGAAAAGGGATTTTACAGCAAAAAACGGTGCCTAAAAAAAGTGGGCAGTAAGCGATATAGCAAAAGCAACCTTGCTACTTTCTTAACTGCCACATCAAAAGCTACGCTGCGTTTCCACACTGGCGGAAGATGGCGATGACCTTCCCCTGTACCTGCCACTCGCGGTCCCAGACGCTTCTCGGAATCAGGATTGGTTCCAGTTCTGAGTTTGCGGGCTGCAAGCGCACGCGATCATGATCTTTCTCTTGATAGAAGCGTTTGAGGGTCGCGCTGCCGCTAACCCCTTCCTGCATATGAACGGCAACGACAATATCGCCATTCTGACAGGTGCTTTGTGGTTTGATCACCACATAATCCCCATCGCAGATATGATCTTCGATCATAGAACGCCCCTTCACGACCAGGGCATACGTTTTCTCGTTCTCCACCAACTCGCGGCCCACGTCCACGGTCTGAGCCGAATCGGCAAAGATGTCGAGTGGTTCACCGGCTGCAATCGTACCAGCTACCGGTATCCCGACGGTTGGTTTCGTCGTCAGCTTAATGCCACGACTCTTTTTGGCCTGGCGTGAAATAAGCCCTTTTTTCTCCAACATCGTCAGATGATAATCAACATGGCCAGTACTGGCTATTTTTAACTCACGCCCAATCTCACGATTCGTGGGCGGCATCCCCTCTGTCTCCATGTATGAGACGATAAACTCATACATTTTCTTTTGTATCTCGCTGGCTTGCTCCAATGACATAGAACAATCTCCTGCCTTTCTAACACATATGCATGCATTCCCCACATCCTCAAAACTAGAACGGCCATTCAAGAAAATAATACCACAATGACACGGGCAATACAAGCGCTTTTGGAACGTAATTTCCGAATTTTTTTTCTTATTCCTTTGTTTTCTCTCCTCAAGAAGAAAATCCAGGGGTCGTACCACCTTGCAGCAATGCCGTCACCTTTGTTATACTTCCTCATATCCTGTTAGATGCATACGAGAGATTAACCAAACCAGAACAAGAAGATGTATCACGCCCCTATGCCTATGGGAAAATTTCTTGGGTTTTAAGTGGGATTGGGAATCTTAATTTGCGCCACACACTTCAATAGGTGTACAATAGAGGCGTTGGATAGTCGACGGACACAGGTACGAAAGAGAGAGTCGAGCAATTATGGTAGAGATGACAGTTGAGAGCGTGCGAATAAACTTGGCTACGCAACAGCGGGTGGTCATCTTGAAAGCAACAAAGCAAGAACGCTATCTCTTTATCTGGATAGCCCATGCTGAGGCGTACGCCATCGCCGTCGAGCTGCAAGGTACTACCTCGCCCCGGCCATTAACGCATGATCTCTTGAAAAATATAATCGGTGACCTTGGTGCAAAAATCGTCAGCATTGTGATATCTGATCTCATCGACGAAATCTACTATGCACGCATCGTGCTCGATGTCGCAGGACGCCACGTGGAGATCGACTCGCGTCCAAGTGATGCCATCGCCCTGGCTGTACGCGCCAAAACACCTATCTTTGTCGAAGAGAGCGTCCTCGATCGCGCAGGAGTCGCCCTGGAGCAATCTGAAGAGAAACAGGCTCCGATCAGTCGACAAGAACAAAGACGAGAAGAAGAGGACGATAATCTGGATGCCTATCGCGACTTCATCAATACATTGGATGTATTAGACGAGTTCGGGAAAGATTAACGCCTCCCCTGCTTATTCCTCCTGCAACTCCTTCTCCCTACGTTGCTATGACCGACGCGTATGGAGAAGAAGCTTCAGGCAGCGCACCACGATGCGCGAGATTACTCCATACAGCAAAATTGCTATTAGAGCCAGAAGCTGCGACGGGATTGAGAAGGGCGCTGGCAGCATCTGGGCCAGTGCCTGAAAAGGGGCAATGAGTATATCGCTGATCAGGTAGAGCACATTGGCCCAGAGGGTATTATTCCACAATCCTGCCATCTTGAGTCCAAAACTCGCAAGCAGGAGCAACTGAACAGCCACAAAACAGAGTCCAACCAGCGCAGGAAAAACCTTTCGCACTCCCCAGACACCCGAAGCAGACACTCTACCCGCCTGAGGCTGTGCAGGTCCCATATTTCCCATAGGAGGTGCAGCCACCTCGTTCTGCCGCACGGGTGAGGGTGGCAGAAATGGATAAGCACCGATTAATGGAGGCTGTGCCGCTACCTGCTGTGGAGGCACCTGGCGCACCATGGCGATTGGTGGCGTCTCTGGCGGCAATCGATTGCCCGTCACTGTGGGCGCATAAGGCGATACACCAAACTCAAACGCTTCCGTCGTCTGATTATGTTCATCTATTTCTTGAGCCCCATTCTTCTTCGGTCGTTTCATATTTTCGCTATCTCCCTTGACGCAAGCCTATGCGCTGGCAAGTAATAAATTCTCTACTCTTATATTACACTACAGCAACACAAATAGGCATCTTCTGGCTCGCCGTTCCATATTTTTTCGCTGAAGTTCTCTAAAGTTATTACGAACAGAGCCACAGATTATTACGGACAACGCTCACACGAAGTTGTAAACGCAGCTAAAACAAATAAAACCTGCTTACCCATCTGTTGGCAGCTATGTTACAATGGGACGGAACGTAGCAACGAAGAGGAGAGATACTGGAAAATGACACAGATTGACAATCACATACAGGAACAGCAGAGCTTATCGCCAACAGGCAAGCCACGCCTGCGCTTCGCTCCCAGTCCCACCGGCTTCCAACACATCGGTGGATTTCGGACCGCCCTGTTTAGCTGGCTGCACGCACGCCATACCGGGGGACAATTTATCCTGCGCATCGAGGATACCGATACAGCACGTACGATCGATGGCGCAGTCGACGATTTTATTCAGGGTTTGAACTGGCTAGGCTTGCCCTACGATGAAGGTCCCGTGATCGGTGGCCCGTACGGCCCTTATTATCAGGTACAGCGCAAAGCATTATATCAGCACTATACGAACCAGCTCATCGCATCTGGTCATGCCTACCCCTGCTATTGCACACCCGAACGCCTGGAACAGATGCGCAAAGAGCAAGAAGCGAAAAAACTGCCTCCACGCTACGATCACCATTGTCGCTATCTTACGGCTGAAGAGCGTGCCGCCAATGAAGCCGCCGGCCTCACCTGGACGGTGCGCTTTGCCATGCCACTCGATGGGGAAACGGTCGTCCATGATCAACTGCATGGCGATATGGTCTTCAAAAATAGCGATCTGAACGATATGGTTATCCTCAAATCGGATGGCCTGGCCCTCTACCATCTGGCGCATCTTGTTGATGATCACCTGATGGGGATTACCCATGCCCTGCGTGGCGAGGAGTGGATCTCCAGCGCACCACTACACATCCAGATCTATCAGGCTCTGGGGTGGACGCCACCGCTCTTTTATCACCTGCCCAGTGTACTGGGAAAAGATAAAAGAAAGCTAAGCAAACGGCGCAATGCCCCTTCCTGGTCCGATTTTCAACGTGAGGGCTACCTGCCAGAAGCCGTCTTCAATTTCATAGCCCTGCTTGGCTGGTCCTATGATGATAAGACCGAATTCTTTACTCATGAAGAGTTGATCAAGGCGTTCTCCCTGGAGCGCGTTGGCATCTCCGGCGGCATCTATGATCCCGACAAACTGCTCTGGATGAATGGCGTTTATATTCGTAAACTACCATTGGATGAACTGGTTGAGCGTACACTGCCCTATCTGGAGCGTCCCGCCGAAGAGGGTGGGCTGCCCGATAGCGTGGCACGTCCTCTGGATCATGACTATACGACACAGGTGCTACGCCTTGAACAGGAGCGAATGAAGACGTTAGGAGATACCGCCAGTCGCATTGCGTTCTTCTTTCTTGATGAACTGACCTATAGCCCTGCCGCCCTGATCGAAAAGGGGATGGACTCGGCTCGCACGCGTGAAGCTTTGACGGCGGCCTACAATCTTCTGGCAGGCATGGAAACATGGGATGCAGAATTAATAGAAGCACCTCTACGCGAACTGGCAAAGACAACCGGGTTCAAGGTGGGGCAGTTATTCGGTTCGGTGCGTAGCGCGGTAAGCGGCCTGACGGCAACGCCTCCACTGGACGATATGTTGGGAGTTCTAGGACGCAAGGTATCGTTGCAACGTATTCAGAAAGCAATCGCCCTGCTCCAGGAATAGATTCATTAAGCGTAGGGGCACGCACACGCTCCTACGCCTGGCGACCCTTTATACGTTTGAAAAAGAAGATATTGTTGTCTACCGCAACCAGCTCCCAGCCTTCCTGCCCAAGACGAGCAATCGCCAATTCCCAGGATTCAGACTTGAGTGGAAATATTTGCGTTTTACTCGTCTTGTAATAACAGAGAAAACCATCTTTCCCCTCTGCATTGCTGCCTATAACTTTACAGTATTCCCATGTATCCATGTTAAAATGCTCCTCTCACCACAACTGTTGCATCCTTGTAATGTGCATTTGACCCTTTCTCTTAAAACGAAGCAGGGTGCAACCATCAGCTCTTTTTAGTACTTGTTATTGACAGCAAACTTTTGCATAGTACAATAGATGTGGGTCGTTCAATTCCAGAAACTTTCGTAAAGGGCTGCGCATGATTAATAAAGATTACCTTCTGCGTATGGCAGAAAAAGTTGGAAGAGCACTGGCTACCATCATCGGCCTACGCAAATATAACAAAGACGAAGAGGCTCTTATCTACATCGACGATCTGCTCCTCAAAACGGTGGGGCTTACTTCGCGCTTCCTCAATTCTCTCTCGGAAGAGATGCTGGTCAAAACAATCTCACCGCTCGGCACGCTAAATGTGGAGGCCTGTCTCTGGATCGCCTCTCTGCTCAAAGCGGAGGGCGAAATCTATGAAAGTCAGGACAATGCTCAGGCAAGTTACTATCGCTATCATAAAGCATTGTATCTGTTCCTCACCCTCGTTCTACACGAACCACTTGCCGATGACTCAGATGTGTATGGAAATATCGATATATTAGTAAACAAGCTAGAAGATTATGAACTTCCAACGGCGACCAAAACTCTCCTTTTTGGCTATTATGAGCAGAGCGGGAACTATGCCAGGGCAGAGGATACCCTGTTTGATCTACTGGAAACGGATGACGAGGATCAGCAAACCAGTTCGTTGCGCGAATGTGCACAGGCATTCTACACGCGCCTGCGTGCCAAAAGCGATGCCGACCTGCTGAACGGCAATTTCTCCCGCGAGGAGGTTGAAGAAGGTATTACTCAGTTTACCCTGGATGATGGATAAGGCAGCCCTGGACAAAAACCCATAAATTGATTACACTTACTTAACATGCCTTAACATGAAGTTAATAGTACTGGAAAGTAAGTGCCATCAATGTCAGCCACCCAAACGAACGAAGTCTTTTTACCCAGAAGAGGTTCACGCGTGTCATCGGTCAAATCACCTCAGGTCGTACGCTCTACCGTCGCCGATTCCTGGCGCTGGCTCTGGCGCGACGTTTTAATGCGCATTATTCCCATGGGGGCTGTCCCTTTCATCTACATTGCGCTCCTTCATCAGCCACTCGCGTTTCTTGGTCTGACACTGCACGATGTCCCTCAGCAGATCGTGATTGGACTGAGCGTTGGCATCGGGCTGTCCGCCTTCGCCATCCTCTACCGCATGTTTATCGTTGGCCCCTGGTTTCGCTGGCCGACCCCTGGCGATCAGGTGCTGCAGAGCGCGTTTTACCTGTTGATCAATGCTCCAGTCGAGGAACTCTTCTTTCGCGGCTTTCTTCTGGAGGTCATCACCTATTGGACACACTCTTTACTGCTGGGCTGGCTGATCAGTACAGCGGCGTACACACTCTACCATAAACTGGGCAAATGGAACTGGCGCAGCGTCGGCGGCGTGGGGCTGGCTGGTATCGTCTTTAGCCTGGTGTATCTCCTCCCAGCAGGCCCACACACCCTCCTGGCCGTTATTATCGTGCATGGCTTTACTACCAGTGGCTTCCTCAGTTGGGGCGATGAAGTTTTGTATCAGCGTTGGAAATATAGACAATCCAGAACAAAAGTGTACAATAAAGAATGAGACCGAGTCTCTATCAGTCTCGTTGCAATCTTACTGGCAAAAATCTAACACGCACCCGTTTGTAACAAGGAGAGAGCTACTCGCAAGAGAAGTCCTACTCCGCTTCCTATCGTTACCTACTGGTGTGCAATTCGTCTAGCCAATAAGATATGATAAAGAGAGATATTACATTCTCTCTATTTCTGGAGGTCTAGTTCCTTGAACATTGTTGTTACCGGCGGAGCAGGCTTTATCGGCTCTCATCTTTGCACTCGCTTGCTCGATGAAGGCCATACGGTGCTCTGTGTAGATAATCTTTTAACCGGCTCTATACGCAATATAACATCTTTATTGCCTGATTCGCGTTTTACTTTTTTGCAACACGATGTCACGCAACCCTTCCATTGTGAAGCGGAGGCCATTTTTCACCTTGCCAGTCCTGCCAGCCCTATCGGCTATATGGAACACCCCATCGAAACAATCCTGGTCAATAGCCAGGGCACGTATCAGATGCTTGAACTGGCACGCAAACAACACGCCCGCTTTCTGGTCGCCTCCACTTCTGAAATCTATGGTGATCCACTGGTGCACCCACAGACTGAAGAGTATTGGGGCAACGTCAACTCGATTGGGCCACGCGCCTGCTATGATGAAAGCAAACGCCTGAGCGAAACACTGACGATGGAATATTACCGTCAATATCACCTCGATATCCGTATTGTACGCATCTTCAATACCTATGGGCCCAATAGTCAGATCCATGACGGGCGCATGATCCCCAATTTTATTACGCAAGCTCTGAAGAATGAGCCGCTGATTATCTATGGCGATGGCAATAAAACGCGCAGTATCTGTTATGTCAGCGATATGGTGGATGGATTGATGCGAGCAATGTTTACTCCCAATACGACGGGAGAGGTCTTCAATCTCGGTAACACCGAAGAGCATACAGTGCATGAATACGCGCAGACTATTATTCAATTCTGTGGTTCTTCCTCAAATATCCTTTTTGAAACCAGCCGCATTGATGATCCCGAACGCCGCCGCCCGAATATCGACAAAGCACAGCGTATCCTGGGCTGGCAGTTGCATGTTACGATGGAAGAAGGACTGAAACGCACCATCGAATGGTTTAGCAACCATACAAATCAGCTCTCAATCATTTCATAGCAGAGATGGTTCATGTGCAAAAAAGTGAAATATCCCTAAAATCTGGTAAATGTCCATGTCTTGATGGTAGCATTAATAGCAGTATTTGTTTCTATCTGTACACATAATCAGGAGGATATTTTGATTACGGATAACGTCAAAGGCTCTGGTATGCCTTCTGCCGATACCAAAACGCAGGATGGTGCAGAAATTACGCGTGAGCAACTTGCTCTGGGCAAAAGGCTGCTGAACTGGCGCACATTACTGCCGCTCCTTGTCGTTATCGTAGCCTTAATCATCTTCGCTCAAAGAGCAAATATCAATCCGCAGAAAACCTGGGATGTGATCCGTCACGCCAATCCTTTCTTCTTCGCACTGGCTTTCGTTATCTATTATTGCTCGTTTGCAATTCGTGGACTACGCTGGCAGGTCCTGCTGGAGAATGTGGGCTTCACACGCGCAAACGGCATACAGTTGCCAAAGTTCTGGAAACTCACCGAGATCGTCTTTCTTGCATTCTTTGCCAACGGGGTCGTACCCGCCAAATTGGGCGACCTCTATCGCGCCTATCTCTTACGCCAGGAGATAGACGTATCGACGACGCGCAGCTTTGGCACCGTCCTTGCTGAACGTTTGCTGGACCTGATCGTGCTCCTCCTGCTGTTTATTCCCGCCATTCTCGTCAGCTTCCAGGCAAACATGCCTCCACAATTGCGTGTGAGCCTGGAATTTCTTCTAGCTGCCGTCGCCCTGGGCATCATCGGATTATTTATACTACGTGTGGCTCGCGAACATATCGCAAAAATGATCCCACAACGTTTTCGCGCCCATTACTACCATTTTCAGGAAGGGGCGCTCGGCTCTTTCAAGCGCGTCCCCACATTGACTGGCCTGACGGTTGGCGTCTGGATCTGTGAGGCGCTCCGTTTCTTCTTTGTAGCCACCTCTTTGAGCTTGATTGGCGGGAGTTTCGTCCATATTCTGGCGGCAGCAGTGGTGATTGGCCTGGGTGAGGCTCTGCTGACCGCCCTTCCCACCACAGGCGGGGGCGTTGGACTCGTTGAAGGCGGCATGGTGGCGATGATCGCACTCTTCTACCACGGGCCAGATGCCGTCAACCTGACTGCCGCAGCCATTCTGCTCGATCGTGCAATCAGCCTGTTTAGTGTTCTGCTCATCGGTCTGGTAATCTTTTTGATCGAGTTCGGGCGCAAAGCAACACAAAAAACTGCTTGACATAGGGGGCACGACTACACTATAATTTTGCGCAGGCCCACGCACACAAAAAATGCAGATATACCATATCTTGTTCGCGTAAAATAGGCCGTGAGAGGGGGGATATCCTGCTTGTCAGAAGTCAAAATCAGTAGCAATGAATCGTTTGAAGCTGCATTAAAACGCTTTAATCGAAAGGTACAACAAGACGGCATCCTCGCTGAGGCCCGCCGCCGCGCGCATTATGAGACCCCTGCGATAAAACGAAAAAGAAAAGAAGCTGCACGTAAACGCAAACTTGTGCGCAAAGGCTAAAATGCTCAGGGTGCCCCAATTTTGGGGTGCCCTCCATATTTTTAACTCCTAAGGTTTTGAGAGCATGCAAGAACATCAACTGGTAGAACTTTATATCACTATCGACGATAGCAAACAAAGTGCGATCATTGAACAAATGCTCGCCTCAGTAATTATAGATGAAGTTGCATTGCTCACGCTCCTCGCGGTCGGCATTACGCAACCAATTATGCTCACGCTCCTCATTACTGATGATGCAGGTATTCGCGAGATGAACACGCAATATCGCCAACAGGATAAACCGACCGATGTACTCTCGTTTCCCTTGCTCGAACAGCCCCTGGTCGATGCCCCTGCCGACCAGCTCTGGACCATACCGGACGACGCACAACCAGCAGCAGAGACGCCTCCCTTCGTGACCCCACCAGATATGATTACCAATCTAGGCGATATCGTTATGTCATGGCCTACAGTGGTGCGCCAGGCGGCGGAGGCTGGTCATAGTACACTCTACGAAATTCTCTACCTGCTCTCACATGGAGTGCTCCATCTCGTTGGCTACGACGATCAGACCGAGGCAGGCTATCAGGCAATGGTGGGCATTCAGGAAGCCGTCTTGCACAAGATCGGGCAGAAGGCGCAATAATATGAGCCAGGCTCAGCTTCCTCCGGGGCGTCAACCACCTCGCAGCACGGAATGGGGAAAGTTTATAGCAGGCTTCACATACGCATTTCGAGGACTGGGGTATGCATTTCGCACACAGCGCAATATCCGCGTGCATACGACCATTGGCGTTGTGGCGATTATCCTGGGCCTGGTTCTGCGCATCTCGGCGCTTGAGTTCGCAATGATCTTCATCGCAATTACCACTGTTTTTAGCGCCGAGATGTTTAATACAGTTATCGAACTCTCAATCGACCTCTCCACACCTGAGTATCATCCTCTGGCAAAGACCGCGAAGGACGTTGCAGCCGGTGCGGTGCTGTTCAGTGCCTTTCTTGCCATCATCATTGGCCTGTTCGTCTTTGGGCCACATCTGTGGACACTGATCAGCAGATTTTTCTAACGCTCGCGCCTACTTCACGCGCTCAACATATTTGCCTGTGCGCGTATCAACGCGAATCTTATCGCCAGGATTGACGAATAGGGGCACATTGATGACGGCCCCGCTCTCCAGGGTAGCAGGCTTGGTCACGTTGTTTGCAGTATCACCGCGCACGCCCGGCTCGGCGCTCTCTACGCGCAATTCGAGGAAGTTTGGCAGTTCGATCGTGACAACCTTCTCAGTTGCACTATCAACCAGCAATTCCACGACATCTCCCTCTTTGAGGAACTTTATCGCATCTCCCAACATATCTTTTGAGATCGGCTGTTGGTCAAATGATTCATTATTCATAAATACATATTCGTCGCCATCCACGTAGAGGAATTGCCAGTTCTGGTGCTCCACACGCACCTCATCGATCTCCTCACCAGCACGGAAACGCTGCTCAATGACGCGCCCGGTTCGCACACTCTTTAAGTTCGTACGCACAAACGCACGCCAGTTTCCTGGATTGACATGGTGAAACTCTGTGATTGTATACAGCTCATTATTAAAACGAATTACCATTCCATTACGAAAATCGGTTGTTGTTGAATTACCCAAGGGAGTGTTCTCCTCTCACCTCTTTATTACCGCAGAGTCTTGCGGTCTATACTGCTCGTTCAGTTACAAAAATGCTCGCGGGCAAACCCAGCACGACAAGCACAATTTTTTTCGTGACCTTCCAACCTGCATTCTGCAGGACAGCATTCCAGAGACGGTCCTCGCTAGTCAACGAGACCATCAAGCCACCAGGAGCCAGGACGCGCCCAAACTCTTGCTCGAGGAGACAATAAAGCTCTTCATTACTTTCATGAGAGCCGATCTTCTTGCCGAAGGGCAGATTGGTCAGTATACGTGTGACGCTGGCATCGTCAAGCGGCAATGCACGTGCGTCCCAGGCACGCAGGGTCGCAACAACGCCAGCGGCTCTGGCATTGCGGCGTGCCATCCCTACGGCTTCATCCTGTATATCACCACCAATTACTCTATCAAATGGGGCCATTAAGCCGCGCTCGACCAGTAGCGTTCCTGCTCCACACAGCGGATCGAGTACGATATCCTCGTCCGTTGGTTTCGAGAGACGGCTCATGGCGGCGGCAATCGTTGGACGCAATGAGGCTGGCATATGTTCACGTTTATAGTCCCGGTGGCGCATAGTAGCATCGCTGAGGCGCACTCCGATGACCAGTTCACTGCCACTCAACCAGAGCCAGATCTCCATATCGGAATCATCTTTAACCTGGCGCATGGCACGTGGGAGGGCACGCTCCAAAGCGTTGGTGATCGCACGCCCGGCATCGACGCGCCGAAAATCATGCATGCCGGCCTTTTGACTTATCACACGCCATGTTTCGGGTGGCGCACCATTATGAGCACGACGCCACATCCTGAGGGCAGACGCGATATCGGCATTCAAGGTAGCGCTATGTAATACACGCAGCGCATCTGATCCATGCCCCAGCCCCTTCACATGAGCTAAAGCAAAAAAGACATCCTCAACTGTGCGTAATTCTAGAAGTTGATCAGGGGTTGCGTTTGTATTAAACAGCGCAATCCCACGTGCAAACTTGACCAGTTCGGCATCGGGGATCTGCGCACGAACCTCGCTAAATGCTAGTGTCTCCAGCCCCGGCATAGTCATTACATAAAAAAGATGCGACATCCACCTGCTATTTCTTCTGCAACAGGTATGGCCGATACAGCGTGTGTATCAGTCCCAATACCATCATTTTTTGTGCGGCAGGAACCACATATATTTGCAATACTTCCTGCCATCTTCCAACGTACAATGATAGCACAGACCACCGGATATCGCAATCGCTAAGGTAGAGACGCAGGGCTATTTAATTCTCGCTTTCCTCGCGCCTACGGCGCTCGCTTTGTTGATATC